>CADECW010000059.1:27111-45643 GCA_902825855.1 uncultured Rhodospirillales bacterium
GTCAGGATCCAATGCACCAACTGTCTCCCCCGCAATGCTCATCTCGAGCAGACGAGGCGTAGGCGGGTCGTTACAGGACCTGACGGCGGAGGTTATGCTCGGCCGCGGAGGAATCGTTCATCATGCAGCGCGCCGCACTTCCCGACTTCAGCGCGCTCCAGCTGGAAGCAGTCCTGGCGCTGGTGGAGTATGGCAGCTTCGTCGCCGCCGCCGCCCGACTACGTATTTCCCAGCCTGCGCTCACTCGTGCGGTCAAGCGACTGGAGGCGGAACTCGGCGTGCGACTGTTCGATCGCACGACGCGCCGCGTGCAGGTAACTGCCGCGGGCCGGGAGTTCGCCGCCGTCGCCGAACGCATGCTGGCCGATCTCGGCATCACCGTGCAGAGCGTGCGCGAGGTCGCCGAGGAGAAGCGCGGCCTGATCGTAGTGTCGAGCGTCATGTCGGTGGCGGGGGCGTTCCTGCCGCGCCTGATCGCCGCCTACCGCGCCGACCGGCCGGGCGTGGAGATCCATGTGCGGGAGAGTGTCCATGGCTCCGTCATGGAGGACGTGCGCAGCGGCGTTGCCGATTTCGGCCTCGGCTATGTCGACGCGCTTCCCGACTTCGCAATCGGCACGCCGCTCGGCCGTGAGACGTTCTGTGTCGTGACCTCGACACGCCACAAGCTTGGCAACCGACGCAAACTCGGCCTCGCCGATCTCGCCGACCAGCCGATTGTGGCGCTGCCCACCGACTCGCGCACCCGGCGCACCATCGATGCGGCAGCGGCGATGGCGGGCGTGACGCTGCGGCAGATGGTGGTGGTGACGCAGATCGCCACCTTGCTCGCGCTGATCGCGGCAGATGTCGGCATCGGAATCGTGCCCCGCGGTGCCGTTCCGGCCGGCCGCAACCTGCGCGTCGTGCCGCTCGAGCCGCGCCTGGTGCGACGCATCGGCGTGATCGCGCTGCGCGAGCGCGAACCGACACCAGCGGCCGCAGGTTTCCTGGCTCTGCTGCGACGGGAGTGGCCGCGGCAGGATTGATGCGTTCAGCGCAATAATCCTGTCTATCAACTTGATGTTGGCATAGGGATCGGCAGCGCTATGCTGGTCTCCTTCGGAGGAACCACGTGCAGCTCTCATCGCGGACCTACGACGCGGACAATATCGCCGCGGTCCAGGAGCTTTATCACTCGAACGGCTGGACCGACGGCCTGCCCATCGTGCCGCCGACCGCCGACGCGGTGCAGGCCTGTCTCGACTGGGCAATGATGCCGCCCGACCAGCTCATCGGCATCGAGCCGGTGCGTGGCCTTGCCGTCACTGCCGAAAAACTCGCCATCAATGCCGTGATGGCGGGCTGTCTGCCCATGCATTTCCCGGTCGTGCTGACCGCCTGGACGGCGATGATGCAGGACGATTTCCTGATGCATGGCGCCACGGCCAGCACCGGCGGCTGCGCCGTGCTGGTGGTGCTGAACGGGCCGATCCGGCTCGAGCTCGGCGCCCAGGGCGGCTTCAATGCTCTGGGCAACAGCGATCGTGCAACCGCCGTGATCGGCCGCGCCATCCGTCTCTGCCTGATCAATCTGATGGACGTGCGACCAGGCGCCATCGACCGTTCGACGTTGGGCCATCCCGGCAAATTCAGCTACTGCGTGGCCGAGGACGAGGAGGACACGACCTGGCTGTCGCTCGCCGAGCAGCGCGGCATCCCGAAAGAGGCGTCGGCCGTAACGGTAATGGCGGCGGGCGCACCGCGCCAGATCATGAACGAATGGACGACCAAGCCCGAAGAGATCCTGGAGACCTTCGCGGCGGAGATGCGCGCCAACCTGCGGCACTACTCGATCCATCCGGGCAACTACGCCCTGATCATTCCCAAGCAGCTGCGCGAGCATCTGCAGGCGGCGAATTGGAGCAAGACCGACATCGCCGGCTTCATCCATGAGCGTGCCCGCATCCATCGCCGCGAATGGGCCGAGGTCGGCAAGGGCGCCGTGGTGCGCGACCGCGGCGACAGTGTCTATCCGGCGATGGAGTCGCCGGACCAGCTCCTGGTGGTGGCCGCGGGCGGCCCGGCCGGAGGCTTCGGCGCCATCATTCCCCCGTGGCTCGGCAACAAGAGCCATGCCGTCACCATGGCAATCGGCGCTTGCGTCGACTGCGAGCCGCCAAAGAAAGAGCAGAGGTAGACCATGACGTTCCGTGTCCTCGACCCCACGCCGGAAAAAGCGCCGCCGGCCGGCCAGCTTGCCCCGCGGCTCGCCACGCTCGAAGGCAAGACCATCGGGTTCATCTCCAACGGCAAGGAAGGCACGAAAGGCTTCTTCGCCCATCTCGACCGCCTGCTGCGCGAGGAGCATGGCGTTGCCAATGTCGTGATGCGCACCAAGTCGAACTACAGCGCACCAGCCGACGCCCACATCGTCGCCGAGATCAAGCGCTGGGATGCAGTGGTCTCCGGCATAGGAGATTGAGGAAGCTGTTCATCGTGCAGTCTGCACGACTCCGTAACGGCCGAGCGTCTCCTGGTTCCCGCCTTCAGCGTCATGACCGAGCGCTTCAGCAGCGCGGCCGAGCTGATGAGCCGCGTTCTGGGCATGCCGGATTACCGTTTCGCCAAGATCGGTCATCCGGTCAGCAGTGCAACCGATGCGGGCCTCGAAGCGATGGCCCGCCTCGCCATCGAACAGGGCAAGGCGATGCTGGTGAGGGCATAGCCACTCGGTGAATGCGGTCGTGATGGCTTCGTAGCAGCGTTACTGCGAAGAGTCGCGAAGGGAACCTGTCCCACAATCATTGCGTTGGTTGTGAAGAAGAACAGGGAGCCTTGCATGAGACCGCTCGTCATCTTCGGCGCAACGTTGATTGCCATCGGCATCGCGGGTTTGGCGATCGACAACGTCAGTTTCACTGAAAAGCGCACCATCGTCGACGCCGGCCCTCTCAAGGTTACAGCTGATCAGCAGCGCACGATTCCCATTCCCAGCATCGTCGGCGTGATCGCCATCGTCGTCGGCGGCGGCATGGTCTTCTTCGGGCGCCAAGCGAGGGGTTGAAACAGTTCGCCTCAAGCCTTGCCCCATAGCCGCCGCGTCGCGAGGTCGGCACCTTCGCGGCAGGTCTTGAGCTTGGCCCAGACGACTTCCTCGGCAACAAGTTCGGAGCCGGCGAAGGTGCCGAAGCCACAGTCGCACGAGGCGATGACGCGGCTACGGTCGCCGACTGCGTCGACGGCCTCGCAAATCCGGTTGGCCACGACCTCGGGATGCTCGACGAAGTTCGTCTTGGTATCGATGACGCCAGGCAACAGCAGGAACTCGGACGGCAGCTTCGCCCGCTTCAGCGCCGGATACTCGTGCTGGTGGCGCGGGTTGGCGAACTCGATAGACAGTGCACCGACCTTGGCCTGGGTCAGCACCGGCAGGATGTCGGCCAGCGGCACGTCGTGGATGTGCGGCCCATCGTAGTTGCCCCAGCAGCAATGCAGTCGAACGCGTTCGCGCGGGATGCCGGCCAACGCTTCGTTGAGGGCGGCAACGTGCATCTCGGCGATCTTGATGAACTCGGGCACGCTCTTGTCCTGGAACAGCACGGTGCGTTCCAGGGCGAGGTCGGGCGCGTCGATCTGCAGGATGAAGTCGCGTGCGATCAGCTGGTATTCCTTGGCGATCTCGCGTGACAGGGCGAATACATAGGCTTCATAGCTGTCGTAGTGCGCGTTCAGCAATGTCGTGGCGATGATGCCGGGCGAGGCCGCCGTCATGAATGTCCCGAGCGGCGACGACGGCAGTTTGTCGAGCGCCGCGCGGAACATGCGGCACTCGTCCTCGGCCGGCGCGAGATCCTCGTAGCGGACTTCGGCGATCGCCTGCGGCGCGTTCGAGACCTTTGCGCGCCTCGGATAGCGATGGGGAAGCTGCGCCAGCAAGGTCGGGAAGTCCGTATAGTCGCGTGGTCGTGGTCGCTTGGATTCGCCGCCGAAGCCCCGCATGCGCTGCGCCACGTAGGTCTGGAAGCCGACCCGCGGCTGCTCGCCGTCGTTCACGATGTCGACGCCGCTCGCCAGCTGCTTGTCGACGACATATCGCACCGCGCTTTCACTCTGCCGCCTGAGCTCGGCGCGATCGATGGCCTCGCCATCTTCGCCGCGAATCAGGAGATCCGTCAGCACCGCATTGCGCGGCAGGCTGCCGACATGGGTGGTCAGGATGCGGTCGTCGCTGCGCAGCATGGATGTTTCCTCCGGGCTTTGTCGTTCACGGCGTCGCGGCGATGCATTGCACCTCGAGCAGAAGACCCGGGATCATCAGCGCCGCCACGCCGATCGTCGCACTGGTGTAGGCGGTCCGGGTCAGGATCTTCTTGCGGGTGGCGACATAGACTGACCCGTTGCTCGGCAGGTCGACGATGAAGCTCGTCATCTGCAGGATCTGATCGAGGTCGGAACCGGCGGCCCGGAGCACCTTCTGGATGTTGCGATAGGTTTCCTGGGTCTGTGTCTGGATGTCGGCACCGACGACCTTGCCTTCCGGGTCGATGGCCGCAATGCCGGAAAGATAGAGCACGTCCTTGAAGCGCACGCAGTTGGTGAAGCCGAACGGCTCATACGCCAGCACGCCCGAGGCCTGGATGACCTGTTTCACGCCGACATCTCCCCTCATGATCTTCCGGACGTGTACGGTCCGGAAGAGAAAACTAACCCAGCGGCCAGGTGAACCGGATATTGTTCTTCGCTAGGCCGTCGAGCACGACCTGCACGCCGCCCGATTTCATCATCCATTCCAGGCGGTGGTCGCGGTACTCGCGGCGGATCGCGCCCGACGCCAGGCGCCCGGCTGCATCGCCCATGCCCTCGGCGGCCGCTTCGAACTCTCGGAAGGTCGCAGCGACCGAGGGACGCTCGCGGACACGCGTGCGCCAGGTCGTGAGGGCTGAGTCCGTCGGCGTGCCAAGACCGTAGTGGAAAGAGCGGTTGACGTAGGGTGCGACGCTGAGGTCGGCCCAGCCGAAGCTGTCGCCATTGAACCATTGAGCCGGGCCGAGCTTCTCCGTCAGCCAGGCCTGCAGCTCGGCGGTCTGGCGGGCGGCGACGGCCGTCATCTGCTCGGCCTGCTCGCCCTCGGCGCGCCTGAACCAGCGGATTTCGCCCAGGCCCCAGTTGACCGCTTCGTAGAGCGTGTCGCAGACTTCCTCGATCATGCGCGCCTTGGCACGCGCCGCAGGATCGCGTGGCAGCAGGGGCGGGGAAGGGAACTTGTCCTCGAGGTATTCGAGGATGATGGTCGAATCGAAGATCTGGATGTCGCCGTCGATCAATGCCGGCACTTCGTTTCGCGGGCTTGCCGCTGCGAACCGTCCCTCGGCCTTGCCCGAGCCCAGCGCCGGCGGCGTCTCGGCAGCGAAGTCGAGGCCCTTCTCGCGCAGGGCTATCTTGACCTTCTGGGCGTAGGAAGAGAGCGGGTGTTCGTAGAGCAGCACGGAATCTCTCCTGCCTAGGGCAACTCCAGCCTGACCGAGACCGCGGCGCTGGCGATCACGGCCGGGTCGTTGTTCTCCGGGTCAGGCACATCGAGCCCGCCCTTGATCGCCTTTACCGTGACGATGCCATGCGGCAACGACGCGCGCACTTTCTCGAGGTCGACCTTGTCGGGCTGCTGCACGCCGATCGTGACGTCGACGAACATGCCTGTCTTGGAATTGACCTTGAGGCTGCGGATCATGGCGAGAGAGCTGTGATGCAAGGCGTCCTGCACAGCGCGCAAAGCCGCCTTCGTGTAGTCGCCGCCGTGCAGGTCGTTTCCGCTGCCGAGCTCGAGGATGACGCGTCTTGCGGGCATTGCGGCCTCCCTTACAGATCGAGCCGGACGACGGCGGCCGCCTGGGCGATCACCGTCTTGTCCGTGCCCGCTTCGTTGGGGATTTCCAGCCCACCTTCGACGACCTTGATCGTGCCGGTGCCGTGCGGCAGCACTGCCAGGACCTCGTCCTTGTCGACCAGCTCGGGCCTGGGCACACCGATCAGCACCTCAACCTGCATGTCGTCGCTCGACTTGCCGACCGCCGTCGCGACGGTGAGCGAGTTGTGCCACAGCGCATCGCGCAACGCCCGCACCGCGGCCTTGGTGTAGTCGCCGCCGCGAATGTCGGTGCCCATGCCGATCTCGAGCGCCACGCGTTTGAGTGCCATGAATTTTCTCTCCCCTTCGCCGTTCCTCTTCATCGCGCATTTCGCGATGGCGAGGCTGGACATCAACCCTGCGCCAGCCCCGCCTTGATGAGCAACGGCTTCACGTCGACATAGTACTTTTCGGCGAAGGCCCGGTACTCGGCAGGGTTCTTGTACCACGGCAATTGCAGGAACTTTGCCAGGTACTCGTTGACCTTCGGCTCGCCCATGGCTTCCTTGAACGCGAGATAGATCGAATCGACGACTTCCGGCGGCATGCTCTTGGGCCCGACGATGCCGTAGGGGCTCTGGCCCACGACGTTGATGCCGCGCTCGATCAGGGTCGGGACGTCCTTGTATTTCTCGAGCCGCTGCTCGGTCGCCATGGCGAGGATGCGGCATTGGCCGTTGTCGACGAACGGCGCCCATTGTGCGGCGTCGGCCAGGAAGTGCACCTGATCGCTGAGCAGCGCCTGCATCCATTCTGCCCCGCCCTTGTAGGGTACGTGGGTGAAGCGCGCGCCGGTCACCTGCTCGACCTCGATCATCATGAGCTGGCCGGTTCCGCCGATGCCCGAGGTGCCGAAATTGTACTTCTCGGGTTCCTTCTTTCCGGCGGCGATCAGCTCCTCGAGTGTCTGCCAGGGCGCCGTCGACTTCACGACGATGCCCATGGTGTAGCCGCTCAGCCCGCTGATGTAGGTGAAGTCCTTAAGCGGATCCCAGTTGGTCTTCTGGTAGTGCGGATAGCGCAGGCTGTTGATGCTCATGCAGGCAAGCGTCTGGCCGTCCGGCTTGGCGTTGAGCAGCATGGCCGGCGCCAGCGTGCCGGCGGCGCCGGCCTTGATGTCGACGATGACCTGCTGGCCCAGCACCTTGGATACCGTCTCGCCCAGCATGCGGATGTGAACGTCGGTGACGCCGCCGGCGGCGAAAGGATTGTAGATCGTGATCGGCTTCTCCGGCTTCCAGCGGGTCTGCGCCTGGACGCGCGCCAGCACGGGGGCGGCGAGAGCCGTGGTGCCGGCAAGGCCGGCGAAATGGCGACGCGTGAGCACGAACCTTCCTCCCTGGACATTGTCACACAGCAAGACGGCCGCACATGGCGGCCGTGTCTATGCTTACAGTCGAAATGAAGCAGCGTTAAGCTACCTCTTTCGCATGGCGTCCAGACTCCAGGGACCGGGTCCGGCGGCCGCCAGATAGAGGAATACGAAGCAGTAGAGCACCCCGAGCTCGCCGCGGTTGAGGATCGGGAAGAACCCCTGTGGCGCGTGCGCCATGAAATAGGCCACCGCCATGAGGCCCGAGGCCACGAACGCCGCCGGTCGACTGAACAGCCCGAGAGCCAGAAGGATGCCGCAGACGAACTCGATGACGCCGGCATAGCCCGACATCGAGTTCAGGTTGAAGGTCGGCGGAACGGCTCCCGCCGGGAACTTCAGGAGCTTGCCGGTTCCATGCTGTAACAGGAGCAGGCCGGACATGATTCGCAGGACACTGAGCAGGCGCGGCGACCAGGTCTGCGCGAGCGCATCAAAATTCATGTCACGCGACCGGCGTCGGCGGCCCCGGCGGATGTGAAGGCGGTGGCGGCAGATCCTCGGGTTGAGGTCCCCCGGGCTGCGGTAGCTCGGGCGGGATCGGATCGGTCTTGCCCGGCGGCGGCGGAACGGGCGATGGCTCGCGCGGTGGTGTCGTCATATCGCTCTCCCTGCTAAAGGCAGGCGCGTCTTGCACATGGTGGTCCGCCCCCGTCATCCCCGCCCGTAGCCGGCGAAGCGAGGCAAGGCGGGGACGTCTTCTGTCGATGTGTCGACAAGAACAGGTCCCTCGTCCTGCGCCGCCTTTCGCTCGGTGACGACCTTAGCTCAGTGACGACGAAGATTGAGTCATATGCGATCGCCCTGCTGCCAAAGGAATGCCCGCCGGGTGGCGGGCATTCCCTCGTGGTTATGACCGGGCCCTATTCGTCCATCTGCTGCGGATTCGGTTTCTGAGCCGGCTGTTGATTGGGCTGCTGGTTTGGCTGCTGTCGATTCTGACGCTGCTGCTGCTGGCGCTGCTGGCGCTCACGCTGCTGCTGGTCACGGTCCTGCTGGGACTGCTGCGGGTTGCGGTCCTTGGGATCGTTCATCGCTAGCCCTCCATGGCGTTGTGCCGACGCCCGGGATTGAGCGCCGTCACATTGAGGAACGCAGCCCTTACGCAACGGGTTGCCCTTGGCCTCGTTCAATGAGGACAGCTCGACCCACAAGATATGGAGACAAGGTGATGAGCACAAAATCTGCAGTCACCATGCTCGTCGCGTTTTGCATTGTGCTGCCGTCAACTGCCTGGGCCGCCTCGGAGGCGGACTGCGCGGCGCAGTGGAAGAGTGCTGACGGCAACACCGATGGTGTCCTGGTCGGACCCGAGGCCGATCGCTATCTCGCCTACTATCGCGTTCGCGCTCAGGTGACGCCGGTCGACGGGCGCATCAGCCAGCAGGAATTCATGAAGTCCTGCGAGAGCGACGTATTCATAGCTAAGCAGCCCGAGGCTGGCGCGCCCCTGAGGGGCTCCAACAGCTTTACCGAAGGTCAGGCCAAGGATCGCATCGTCGCCGCCGGCTTCACCAGCGTCGCCTCGCTCGTCAAGGATGGCGATGGCATCTGGCGTGGCAGCGCGATGAGGGACGGCAGGAGCGTCAAGGTCGCCGTCGATTTCAAGGGCAACGTCGTCAGCCAGTAGGAGCTCGATCATGCAGACCATCACGCGCGTCTATGACACTTATGGGCAGGCCCGCCAGGTCGTGGCGGACCTCGAGACCTCCGGCATCAAGAGTTCGGACATCAACCTGATCGCCAACAAGTACATCTGCGACGAGACAGCCCGCATCGAGGAGCCGTCCGCCGCAGGAGCGAGTGCGGGCGTCGGCGCGGCGCTGGGCGGTGCGGCGGGTCTGCTGGCCGGGCTCGGCCTCATCGCTATTCCGGGTCTCGGTCCCGTCGTTGCGGCGGGCGCGCTGGCAGCGACGGCGGTCGGCGCCGCGGCCGGTGCGGTGACGGGCGGCGTGGTCGGCGCGCTGGTGAGCGCGGGCGTGCCGGAGGAAGAGGCGCATGTCTACTGCGAAGCCGTGCGCCGCGGCGGCACCCTGGTCAGCGTGCGGGCAGCCGACGACAACCTTGCTTCCGTGCAGCAGATCATGAATCGGCACAGGCCGATCGATCCTATCGAGCGGCGCGGTATGTATCGCGGAGAGGGTTGGACTCGCTTCGATCCAGCAGCGACGCCTTATCGGCCGACGCAGTCTGAGATCGATCGCTTGCGCACGCCGTATCAGAATTGACGTCTTACGGGCGTCAGTTCTCGGGCACCTTGCCGATACGCTCGACTGCGACCTTGAGCCTGGCGGCGTCGCGGTCGAGGAAAGTCTTGAACTGCGGAGCGTCGAGGTAGGCGATGGGCGTCTCGACCTTGTCCATCGCTTCCTTGAATTCGGGATCTTCGACGGTGCGTTTCACCAGTTCGCGCAGCGTGGTCATCACGGGCTGCGGAGTGGCAGCCGGCGCGAACAGGCCCGACCAGATATAGAAGGTGGCGTCGTAACCCAGTTCCTTCATGCTGGGCACGT
Source organism: uncultured Rhodospirillales bacterium (assembly GCA_902825855.1). Classification (GTDB taxonomy): domain Bacteria; phylum Pseudomonadota; class Alphaproteobacteria; order Reyranellales; family Reyranellaceae; genus Reyranella. The sequence goes on from CADECW010000059.1 coordinate 36,884, forward strand.
CAGGCATCGCCGCGAGGCGCTTGTCACCCCACACCGCGAGCGCGCGCATCTTGCCGGCCTTGATCTGACCGATCGCCGGCGCCGGCCCCGAGGCAAGCGCATCGATCTGCCCGGCAAGCAACGCCGCAACGGCAGGGCCGCCGCCCTGATAGGGGACGTGGAACAGCTTTATGTCGGCGGCCTGGGCGAACATCTCCATCGCCACATGCAAGGTGCCGTAGACGCCAGACGAGCCGTAATTGATCGTGCCGGGCTTGGCCTTGGCAGCGTCGACCAGGTCCTTCAGCGTCTTGTAGGGACCGTCGGCGCGCACGACCAGCACCGTCGGGTCCGCACTGATGAGGGCGACAGGGGCGAACTGGTGGAGCTCGTAGGCCGCCGGTCGTCCCTGCAGGCGATCGGCCACCGGCAGCACCGAGATCGACGACAGCGCCAGCAGCAACGTGTAGCCGTCAGGCGTGGCGCGTGCGGCCTGGGCAGCACCGACCGAGCCGCCGGCGCCAGGTTTGTTCACCACCACGACCGATTGCCTGGCCAATCGTCCCATGACGTGGGCGAGCGGCCTCGCGGTGATGTCGGCCACGCCGCCGGGCGGAAAGGGCACGAAGATCTGGACGGGCTTGGACGGATAGGCGTCCTGCGCCAGGGCGGGCCGCATCGCCGGCAAGAGCAGGCCCGCGGCAACGAGCGTCCGCCGCTTCATCGTTCCCTCCCTGGTTCTCCGCTCCTTACTTCGCACCGGCCTTTGCCGCTCCGGCCTTGGTGCCGGGATAGGTTGCGGTGAAGCCGAATTCGGTCGTGAGCGCGTCGGGCACCGTCACCTTGTCGAGTTCGGAAAGGCCTGCGCCCTTGGCGGGCTTCAGTCCCAGAACCAGCGGGCCCTGGGGAGCCTTCCAGTCGGTGATGAACGAGGCGACGGCATCGAGCGACTTCAAGGTAACTGGTCCCTGCTGGGCGGCGAAGGCGGCAAGGCCGGCCAGCGCGGTCTGCACCAGCTCCTCAGGCTGCACGCCTTCTTCCTTGGCCCATGCCGGCAGGAGCTTGGCGAGCAGGCCGGTATCGTCGATCGTTAGCCCCGCGGTACGCAGGCGGGCGTCGTCCTTGGCGCCGGCCATGTCGGAGACGCCGTCGACCGCCAGCGAGAGCGCGAACTTGGCCTGGCCGCGCATGTCGATCTCCAGGTTCTTGAGGTCGAGCACCTTGGTCGCGGGGTCGAGCGTATAGTCGAGTGCAATGTTCAACGGCACGTTGGGTACGCCGTAAGGTTGCAGCATGGTGAACATCTCGTCGTCGCCGGTCATGCCTTCGAGCTTGAGCTTGGCGAAGCGCGGCGCGTCGCTGTCCTTGGCGTCCTTCTTGAGCCGATCGAAGTCGAGTGCCTCGACCGTGACCTTCTGGATCTTGACCGTGCTCTCCTTGTCGCCAGTTGCGGCATTGGCGGGAATGACAGCCACGACGTCGTTCAGCGCGAAACCCGAGCTGCCAAGCGGGGCGGCGTTGGTGTAGGTGAGACTCTTGAACTCGAGCTGCGGCTTCAGTTCCTTCTCGAAACGCTCCAGCCCGTTCTGGGCCCACGCCGTCGCCGCCAGCAACAACGCCAAGACTGTCGCCGCGACGCCCGCCCAGATCACCCGCATGAAAAAATCCCCGTCAGTTGGAAATCGACCCTAGCATTGCCCGGTTACTGCAGGGAATCGCGATTGCGCTATTCGGTGGCGCGACCAGGCACCGGCGAGATCGCGTATTGCCGTTCGAAGCGTTCGTGGGCCATCAGCACGAGGCCGAACGTTACTGCTAGGATGCAGACGGTGGTGAAGTACTGGGCGTACCCCTGGGCGACGACGCCGGCCTCCGGTTCCATCATGCCAAGGCCCTGAGCATCTACAATCGCCGCCCCTACCATGCGGGCTACAGCGATGCCGGCGAGCGCGAGAGCCGCGATCGGCCTGCTGCACAGACCGCGATCCGGCGGCCTCGCCATGTCTAACACGACGCCAGCGACGCCAGGGTGCAGACGAACAGCAAGAAAACGATCGATTGCGCCCGCGCCATCGGGGCGACCTGCCAGGCCAGCGTGAACGGGGCGGCGGCCGCGACCAGCGTGACCACGATCTGCAGCGTAGGCCCATGCAGGGGAGGCACGAAGATTCTCTCAGGACGGCATGGGCTGCTCGTCGAGCCACTGGCGCGCGGCGTGAAGCTCGCGAAAGATCTGCAATGGCCGTTTGACGACGGCCGCCTTGGCGAAGATCTGGGCCTGGGCATAGCTTTCGTCGGACGCTGCGACGATGGCGAGCGGGCCGATCTGGCCGTGCTGGGCATAGAACATGACGCGCTGGCCGAACGCCTGGAGATTGTCTTCGGAGATCGCGAGCGGTGTCTCGGTGATCTCGAAGATCTTGCGGTAGGCCATGCCGCCTTCGTGGGTGACTCCGGCGAAATACTGCTCGATGTCGGCAATCGTCACCGGGTCCTTGGCGACAGCCACGACCAGCCGTTGGGAATGGGAAATCGTCCAATGGACAGGCATGGCCGCAAAGTACCATCGCGGCGGCGGGACGGCCATTGCAACCCCTCGCGGCAACTTGCCGTCGAGCCGCAACAATCGGCGGGTCCGGACGTTCGCATGGGGCAACGACCGGAGGGACCTGATGAACAATCGCGACGAGACCATCCGCGAGAAGCTGCTGGAGCGTCTGGCGACGCTGGGCGTGGACGCCCGCAACCTCGCCGTGGAAGTCGAGCAGGGCATGGTGATTGCCCGCGGGTCGGTGCCCAGCGAGGAGCAGCGCCAGCGCGCGATCGATGGCCTGATCGGCGCCCATGAACTGCAGATCGCCGTGCGTGCCGTGGCCGCTTCCGACAGCAAGGACGGGCGGGGCCGTTCGCCGGTCACCGGCACGTCGGCCGAATCGGCGCATCAAAGCCGGCGTCAGACCGATCCGACCTGAGCCTGGGTCGCGGTTTCGATCCGTTGGTGAGTGACGATCAGGCCCTGGCGCGTTCGGCGAGGCTCGTGTCGACGCACTGCTCGTAGGGGATGTCCCGCTTCAGTGTGCCGAAAGCGCGCATGGCGGCGTGCAGGCGATCGAAGCCTTCGCGGCGGATCACCGGGTCGGGACCCCACAGGCCGAGCTTGCGATAGCGCTCGATGGCAGCGGCGAAGATGGCTTCGCCCACATCAGGGAAGTAGCTCTTCAGCGTTCCGGCGATCTCGACTGCCGGGGCGGCGGCGAACCAGCCGAGCGTGCGGTGCAGGCCCCTGGTCATGGCCAAAAGGTCGTCGGCGCGACGTTCAAGTGTGGTGCGGCGGGTCACCAGCGTGGTGTAGGCAGTGAGGCCGCGCGAGGCGGCGGCGTACCAGATATGACCCGCACCCGAGGCTAAAAGCTCCTCGGCGTAGGGTTGAAAGAGCTGCGCTGCTTCGAGCCTGCCGGCGCGGATCGCGGCGGCATTCTCGGCCATCGACGGGCCCGAGACACGGTCGAGGCGATCGAGATCGACGCTGGCACGGCGCAGATCGTCGGCCAGGCAGATCCATGGCGTCGGCACTTCGGATACCGTGGCGAACTTCACCTTGGCGAGATCGGGCAGCTTGAAATCCGGCCGCGGCTTCGTGCCGATCACGAAGAACGGATCGCGCGCTACGACGTCGGCGAAGCAGACGAGATCGGCGTCGGGCTCGCTGTCGTGCACGATCATCACGCGCAAGGGGCCGCCCCACATTACGTCGACCTCACCCGAGCGCAGGGCGCGCGCGGCGCTGGCGGGGTCGGGTGAGGGCCGCAGCGTGACCTCGACGCCGGCGTCGCGAAACGCGCCGGTGGCGTGAGCGGCATAGAATGGCGCGTAGAACAGCGCGCGGAAATTTTCGCTGAGGACGATCATGCTGTCAGTGTAGCAGGCTCAGCCGCCTTCGGCGGCGCGCATCAGCTGCTCGCCGCCCAGCAGCGTGAGCAGCACACCTTCGAGGGCGGTGGAATCGATCGGCTTGGGCAGCACCGGCACGTTGGCGTAGCGCCGGTCGATGCTGTCGCGCTGATAGCCGGTAATGAAGACGAACGGCACGCTGCGCGCCAGCAGGAGGTCGGCCAGCGGTTCGGCCTGCTGGCCGGCGAGGTTGAGATCGAGGATGGCGCCGTCGAAGCGCTCGACCTTGGCGGCCGCCAAGCCGTCGGACAGCCGCCCGTAAGGGCCGGCAACCTCGGCGCCGAGGTCGGTCAGGATGTCCTTCAGCAGCATGCTGACCAGAAGCTCGTCCTCGACCACCATCAGGCGCATGCCGGCGAGGCTGCGGCGCGCCTGGTTGCCGGATGGCGTCGCGGCCGGCGCTGCGGCGGGCGTCGGGGCGAGGGCAATCTGGGCGGCGGGAATGGACAACTGGCAACGCAGGCCCTCGGCCCGCCAGTCGTAGATGACGCCGCCGCGGAACTGCGCCTCGATGCTGGACCGCACGATGGTGAGGCCGAAGCCAAGCCGCGCCGGCTCGGCCGCGGGCGGCCCGCCGGACTCGATCCAGTCGAGTATCAGGGCGTCGTCGCTGGTCTTCCAGCTGAGCGTCAAGGTGCCGGTCTCGGTCGACAGGGCGCCGTACTTGGCGGCGTTGGTGGCGAGCTCGTGCAGCGCCAGCGCCATGGCCTGTGCGGTCGCCGGCAGCAGCACCACGGCCGGCCCGGCGGTGATCACGCGCTGGCGGTGCGAGGCGTGGTAGGGCGCCATCTCCTCCTCGACGATCCTGCGCAGGTCGGCGCCTTCCCAGCGAGTCGAGGACAGCAGGTTGTGCGTCGCCGCCAACGCATGCACGCGACCTTCGACCGCGGTGATGAACTCCCGCGTGGTCGGCGCGCGCGTCAGCCGCAGCACCGACAGCACGACCGCCAGCGTGTTCTTGGCGCGATGGTCGACCTCGCGCGCCAGCAGTACCTGGCGCTCCTCGGCGCGCTTGCGTTCGGTGATGTCGACGGTGACGCCGTTCATGCGCGCCGGCTTGCCCTGCGGGTCGCGTGAGATGACGCCGGCACCGTAGCACCAGCGCACCTCGCCGCTCGGCCGTACGATGCGGAACTCGACCTGGAAACGCGGCTGGCCGTCGTTGAGGATGGCGCTCAGCGAGTATCTGGAGCGGTCGTCGGGATGGATCATCGTCTCGATGCGCTCGACCGTCGGCGCGAATGTCTTGGGATCGACATCGAAGATGCGGTAGGGGCCATCATCCCATTCGATGTGGCCGCTCGCGACATCGACCTCCCACGAGCCCATGTCGCCGGCCGACAGCGCGATCGAGCGGCGCTCCTCGCTGCGGCGCAGGCGCTCGGTCTGTGCCTCCAGCTCGGCGGTACGCGCTGTGACCCGCTCCTCGAGCTTGGCGTTCAGCGCTTCGAGCTGGCGGGTCTTGCGGTAGAGGTCGACGAACACCCGCACCTTGGCGCGCAGCACCTTCGGCACGACCGGCACCGAGACATAGTCGACAGCGCCGATCTCGTAGCCGCGCAGATGGTCGGTCTCACCGACCTGCACGGCCGATACGAAGATTATGGCGAGATCGGAGAAGCGCGGATGCCCGCGGATCATCTCGGCGAGCTGGAAGCCGTCGATGCCGGGCATCACCACGTCGATCAGCACGACGGCGACATTGTCGGTCTTGAGCAGCAGACCCAGCGCTTCCTGCGGCGAGCCCGCCTTGATCAGGTTCTCGCCCAGCTCGGCGAGGATCACCTCATAGCTCAAGAGCTTCGCCGGCTGATCGTCGATCAGCAGGATGTTGACCCTGTCGGCGTCCTTGGCCACGGGGCTTGGTCCGCCGGCGCCGTTCAACGGTGCAACCACAGCCGCAGCGCCGAGAAGAGCTGCTCGGTGTTGACCGGCTTGGCGAGGTAGTCGGAGGCGCCGGCCTCCAGGCACTTCTCGCGATCGCCCTTCATCGCCTTGGCGGTGAGCGCCACGATCGGCAGCCGCCGCAGGTCGGGATTGCCGCGGATCAGGGCGATCGTCTCGTAGCCGTCCATCTCGGGCATCATGATGTCCATCAGCACGATCGCGACCTCGGGCGAGCGTTCGAGGATGGACACCGCCTCGCGCCCGGTCGTCGCCGTCAGTACGCGCATGCCACGGCGCTCGAGCGCGCTCGACAGCGCGAAGATATTGCGCGTGTCGTCGTCGACCACCAGTACGGTGCGGCCGGCGAGCATCTCGTCGGAGCTGTGCAGGCGCTCCAGCATGCGCTTCTTGTCGTCGGGCAGGTCGTCGGCCACCTGGTGCAGGAAGAGCGCGGTCTCGTCGAACAGCCGCTCGGGCGAGGCCGCACCCTTGACCACGATCGAGCGCGCCATGGTGTGCAGCTTGGCATCCTCGTCGGGCGAGAGGTCGCGGCCGGTGAACACCACCACCGGCAGGTCCGCCAGGGCGGCATCGCGCTGCATCTCCGCCAGGACGTCAAAGCCCGACAAGTCGGGCAGGCGCAGGTCGAGGACCATGCAGTCGAAGCGCTCCGAGCGCAGCTTGTCGAGCGCGCCGCGGCCGGAATCGACGGTGGCGATCTCGATGTCGGGATGCGCCAGCAGCGCGGTGACGCCGAAGCGCTCGGCCTCGTTGTCCTCGGCGATCAGGAGCTTCTTCTTGCGTGGCCGCACATAGTCGTTGATGCGCGCCAGCGCCGCGTTCAGCCCTTCGCTGGTCGTGGGTTTGTTCAGATAAGAGAACGCACCGCGCGCCAGACCCTGCTGGCGGTCCTCGTCCATGCTCAGGATCTGAACCGGGATGTGGCGCGTCTCCAGGGTGCGCTTGAACTGGCTGAGAACGTTCCAGCCCAGCATGTCGGGCAGGAAGATGTCGAGCGACATGGCCACCGGCCTGTATTGCAGCGCGAGGTCGAGGGCCTCCGCGCCGCGTGCCGTGACCACGGCCTTCAGGTTCGCGGCACGGGCGGCATCGACCAGGATGCCGGCATAGTTTGGGTCGTCCTCGACGATCAGCAGGGTACGGTCGCCCGGCTGGATGGTGTGGCGATCGTCGGGGAACTGGTCGGCCAGATGGTCGGGCAGGGCGACCTGCGGCAGCGGCATGCTGCCCGGCAAGGGCTGGCGCAGCGCCGTGCGCGGGCCGGTGTACATGGTCGGCAGGAAGAGCGTGAAGGTGCTGCCGAGGCCGGGCGTGCTGCGCAACGTCAGCTCGCCGCCCAGCAATGTCGCGAGCTCGCGGCTGATGGCGAGGCCGAGGCCGGTGCCGCCGTACTTGCGGCTGGTGCTGGCGTCGGCCTGCTGGAAGGCCTCGAAGACGATCTTCTGCTTTTCGACCGGGATGCCGACGCCGGTGTCGGTGACCTCGAACGCCACCACCGCGCTCGCCTGGTTCAGAGCCACGTTGTCGGAGCGCCAGCCGGTCAGCGCCGGCACGACGCGCAGCCGGACGCTGCCCTGGGCGGTGAATTTCAGAGCGTTGGAAAGCAGGTTCTTCAGGATCTGCTGCAGGCGCTTGGAATCGGTGACGATGCTGCGGCCGAGCTGGTGGTCGATCAGCACCTCGAACGAGAGGTCCTGCGACTCGGCCTGGTGGCGGAACGGCCGCGCCACGGTCTCGAGCACGTTGGAGAAGAAGATCTCCTCGGCGTCGACGGTGACGGTGCCCGATTCGATCTTGGAGAGATCGAGAATGTCGCTGATCAGGTTCAGCAGGTCGGTTCCGGCGCCGTGGATGGTGCGGGCGAACTCGACCTGCCTGGGTGCGAGGTTGCCCTCGGGATTGTCGGCGAGCTGCTGGCCCAGGATCAGAATCGAGTTGAGCGGCGTGCGCAGCTCGTGGCTCATGTTGGCCAGGAATTCCGACTTGTAACGCGAGGTCAGCGCCAGCTCCGACGCCTTTTCCTCCACCGCACGGCGGGCCTGCTCGATCTCCTGGTTCTTGCGCTCGACCTCGAAGTTGCGCTCGGCGAGCTGGGCTGCCTTCTGCTCGAGCTGCTCGTTGGTCTGCTGCAGCTCGCCCTGCTGGGTCTGCAGCTCGCCGGCGAGTTTTTGCGACTGTTCGAGCAGGTTCTCGGTCTGCATCGTCGCTTCGATCGAATTCAGCACGATGCCGATCGAGGCGGTGAGCTGCTCGAGGAAGGCGATCTGCAGTTCGGTGAAGTCGTTGAGCGAGGCGAGCTCGATCACCGCCTTCACCTGCCCTTCGAACAGCACAGGCAGCACGATGATGCTCTTGGGCGCGGCCTCGAACAGGCCGGATCCGATCGGATGGGCGGTCGGCGGCAGGTCGGAGATCAGGATCTGGCCTCTGTCGGCCGCGCACTGGCCGATCAGGCCCTGGCCGATGCGGATAGTCTCGGGATGGCCCGCCCGCGAATCGGCGTAGACCGACAGCAGGTGCAGCGAGGCATCGCCATGCTCGTCGGTCTCGGTCTGATAGATCACCGCCTGATGCGCGCCGACCAGTGGCGTCAGCTCGCGCAGCAGCAGCCGGCCGACCGTGCCGAGGTCACGCTGGCCCTGCAGCATGTTGGTGAACTTGGCGAGGTTGGTCTTCAGCCAGTCCTGCTCGGTATTGCGCTCCGTCGTCAGGCGGAGGTTGTCGATCATGGTGTTGAGCTTGTCCTTGAGCTCGGACAGCTCGCCGAGCGCTTCGACCTGGATCGATCGCGTCAGGTCGCCCTTGGTCACCGCGGTCGCCACCTCGGCGATGGCGCGCACCTGCGCCGTGAGGTTGGTCGCCATCGAGTTGACGTTGTCGGTGAGGTCCTTCCAGGTGCCGGCGACGCCGGGCACCTGGGCC
>CADECW010000060.1:0-39840 GCA_902825855.1 uncultured Rhodospirillales bacterium
CTGTTCGGCGACGCGCTGCGGGACGCGATCGATCCGAAGCTGCGGGATCGCTGACGACGTTCGCACCGACGGCGCGGGCGGCTTTGGCGCTGCCCCGCGCCGTCAACGAACACGCGCTCAACCATGGCGGCGCACCGCAGCCGTCGAAGGGTTCCAGTCAAAGTCCCTGCCTGCGCAGAGCCCTCAGCGCAGCGACCGCGGCAGCCAGAGCACGATGTCGGGAAAGGCGATGACGATGACGAGGCAGATCACCTGGATGATCATGAAGTCGCCCATCCCGCGGTAGATCATACCGAGGCTCCACTGCGGTACGACATTGCGCAGGTAGTACGCAGACATCGCCACGGGAGGAGACAGGAAGGCCGTCTGCAGGTTCACCGCGGTCAGCGCGCCGAACCAGATCAGCAGCTCGAGCTTGCTCATGCCGAGCTGCAGGGTTTCGACCACGGGCAGCACGATCGGCAGGAACACCAGCACGATCGCCGGCCATTCGAACGGCCAGCCGAGCAGGAAGATGGCGATCATGATGACGATCAGCTTCCAGATGTCGGGCAGCGGGATCGCCGCCAGGGTCTGGGTGATTACCTGCGCCGTCCCAAGCTTGGTGAAGACCGCCCCGAACACGTTGGAGGCGACAGCAAGGAGAATCACCACACCCGCCGTCATCATGGTCATGACGGCGGCGTTCTTCAGCACCTTGAGCGACAGCTTGCCGTAGAGCAGCGCCAGCAACGTCGCACCGCTGGCGCCGCAGGCTGCCGCCTCGGTGGGCGTTGCCATGCCAGCCAGGATGGTGCCCAGCGTGAAGCCGATCAGCAACGCCAGCGGCAGCACGCCGACGACGAACTCGCGGATCAGCTGGATAGGGTCGGTGACGCGGTCCTCCTTGGGTACCGGCGGCCCGAGCCTCGGATCGATGAAGCTGCGGCCGAGCGTATAGACGATATACAGGATGGCCAGCAGGAAGCCGGGACCGAAGGCGGCGGAGTACAGCAGGTTCACCGGCACGCCCATGGTCGGACCCATGACCACCAGCATGACCGACGGCGGAATGAGGATCCCCAGCGTCCCGCCGGCGGCGATCGCGCCCGACGACAGCCGGGCATCGTAGCCCGCCTTGATCATCATGGGCGCGGCCATGATGCCGAGCACTGTCACCGCTGCGCCGACGATTCCGGTCGCCATGGCGAAGATCGTGGCGGTCAGGATCACCGCCAGGTAGAGCGAGCCGCGCACCGGAGCCAGCAGGTTGCGCAGGGCGCCGAACAGCCGTTCCATCAAGCCGGCCTGCTCGGTCATGAAGCCCATGAAGATGAACAGCGGCACCGCAGGGAACACCTCGTCCTTCATCGTCCCCCAGATCTGCAGGTAGGCGAGGTTGAAGGTGAGCTCGGCGCCCAGTCCGAGGCAGCCGAACAGCAGGCCGAGGAACAGCAGGGTGAAGGAGATGGGGAAACCCACGAAGATGACCGTGATCATGCCGAACAGCATGACCAGGCCGAGGATCTGGTCGCCGGTCATAGTTCGAGCTTCTCCTGGTGGACGAGGAACTGGCCGGTGCGGGCCGCCCACAGGCTCTTCATCAGCTCGGAGATGCCCTGGATGAACAGCAGCAGGCAGGCCAGCGGGATCACGCCACGCAACGGCCACAGGACCGGCTGCCACGACGTGGTGTTCGACCGCTCATTGATCGACAGCGAGTAGAAGAAATCGTCGACGCTGATCCAGAACAACACGATCATGGTCGGCAGGAAGAACAGGACGTAGCCGAAGGAGTCGATCATGCCCTTGGTGCGGTCGGTGAAGGCCTCCCACAGCATGTCGGTTCGGACATGCGCGCCCTTGGACAAGGCGTAAGCCGCACCCAGCATGAACATCGCGCCGTACGATTGCGTGGTGGTGTCGAGCGCCCACTCGGTTGGCTCGCCGAGCCCGTAGCGCGAGATCACTTCCCAGGTGTTGGCGCCGATCAGCGGCAAATTGAGCAGGCAGAACACGTACGCGGTGTACTCGGTGAACTTGTCGATGCCCCGTATGGTCGCCAGGTACGCAGGTGACGGCGTCGCCATGGACTCCCCCCGAACTTCCAGTGGCAAGATTGTCGAGAACAAAGCAAAGCCCGCTGCGCTCGAGCGAAGCGGGCTTTGCCTGAGGTTTTACTTCTTGTCCGGCCAGTAGTGGTCGGCCGCGATCGCGTAGGGCGGGAAGTAGACCTTCTTCATCGGCACGGTGACCGACGCCCACTTCTTCTGCGATTCATAGACTTCCTTGAATACCGGGTTCTTCTCGGCCTCGCGCGCCGCGACGCGGTCCCAGGCGGCGAGGAACTCCTTCAGGATGTCGGGTGGCGTGAACATGACGTTGACGCCGTGCTTGGTCTTGAACTCCTCGACCGCCTCGGCGTTGAGCCGCTGCCACTTGGCCCAGTGCCAGAACAGGGTCTCCCAGGCGACGGTCTTGATCAGTTCCTGGTCGGCCGGGCTGAAGCCGTTCCAGACGTCGAGGTTGATCATCAACTCGCCGATCGAGACCGGCTCATGCAGCGACGGCGCGTAGTGCCACTTCCAGATCGTGTGGAAGCCGAACTTCAGGTCGTCGATGCCGCCCACCCATTCGGCGCAATCGATCACGCCGCGCTCGGCGGCCGGCATGATCTCTCCGCCCGGCATATTGACCGTGCGCATGCCCATCTCGTTGAACACTTCCTGGGCAATGCCGGTCTCGCGGCAGCGCATGCCCTTGAAGTCCTGCACGTTGTCGATCTTCTTCTTGAACCAGCCGAGCGCCTGCGGGCTCTGGGTGTGCATGGGGATGGAGATGACGTTCATCTTCATCGTTTCGCGGTAGAATTTCTGCATCATGTCGAAGCCGCCGCCGTGCCACATCCAGCTCATGAAATCGATGTGGTCCATGCCCCACGGGCCGGCCGGCCCGCCGGTGAACAGAATTGCCGCCTTGTTGCGGCCGACCCAGTAGCCGGGCCAGCTGTGGGCGCCGTCGATGACCTTCTTGTGGGTGGCGTCGAGCACCTCGAAGGGCGGCACGATCTGGCCGCCCGGCAGAGCTTCCATCTTGATGCGGCCTCCGGTGACGACTTCGAGCCGCTTGCCGAATGCCTGCATCTGGTCGAAGGCCTGCGAAGAAGCCGGCCAACTGGTCTGGATTTTCAGCGTTTTGGTCGGCGCCTGTTGGGCCGACACTGGTTGCGACTGTGCGTACGCAGGAACGGAGATCATTGCCGACACGGCCAGAACCGCAAGTCCCGACAGGAACCTGGTCATCGTTAATCCTCCCTTTTGAGCGCTTTCCTCCCTTGTTTACGCAAGCCCCGGATTAAGTGTTCGGGGTGACCACGCGTACGCTGGAACGCCACAATGCTAAAATCGACGAACCGCGACTCTGCTGGATTTCACCAGTCCTCTTTAACTTCTACCTCGGATCGCGCCCCACGGGAAGTCGCGTCCTCGTTGCGATGGCCGACGAACCAACAACCTTGCGTCAAAGTCCGCCCGACACAGGCATCCGGCGCAGATCGGCATCTCTGTTTCTCACTTCTCAATTGCCTGGGAATTCTGCGCTTTCTACGATCTGCCGGTGAAAAACCGGGGAAGCACGCCGTTGCCTGCCTATGACGTGATCGTTGCCGGCGCCGGGCCGGTGGGTCTGACCCTCACCATCGACCTCGGCCGGCGCGGCATTCGCTGCCTGCTGATCGAGCGCAGCCCGACCACGCTTCCCTATCCGAAGATGGACCGGTCGAACGCGCGCACCATGGAGTTCTATCGCCGCCTCGGCATCGCCGATCGGGTGCGGGCGCTGGGTTATCCGGCCGACAACCCCATGGACGTATTCCTGACCACTCGGCTGAGCGATCCGCCGATCGCGGTGCTGAAGTATCCCTCGGTGGGGGAGCGCCGCAAACAGATCGCCGAGAGTCCGAACGGCGCCTTCCTGCTGGAGCCCTACCAGCTGGTGTCACAGAACAAGCTCGAGCCGCTGTTGAAGGAGGTGGCCGAGGCGACGCCCAACGTCACAGTGCGCTACGGCTGCGGGCTGGAGGACTTCGTTCAGGACGACGATGGCGTGACGGTGCAGGCCCGCACCGTTTCCGGCGCGCGCGAGGAGTTGCGGGCCGGCTATCTCGTTGGCTGCGACGGCGGCGCCAGCACCGTGCGGAAGAAGGCCGGTATCAGGTTGGAAGGCAAGGGACGCATCCGTGCACTGGTGCAGGTCATCTTCCGCTCCGACGAGCTTTACCGGAAGATCGTCACCGGCCGGGGTCGGCACTACAATTTCGTCGATGCCAATGCCTCGACCCTGATCGCGCAGGGCTGCCGCACCGAATTCACCCTGCATACATCGCTGCCGGCCGATACCGACTTCCGGCCCGTGATCCAGGAGCTGATCGGTTTTCCCTGCACCTTCGAGATCACGCACGTCGTGCCCTGGCACCACAACCTGTTGCTCGCCGAGCGCTATCGCGACCGCCGCGTCTTCCTGGCCGGCGACGCGGTGCACCTGGTCATCCCGAGCGGCGGGCTCGGCATGAATACCGGTGTCGGCGATGCCTTCGACCTGGCGTGGAAGCTCAGTGGCACGATCCATGGTTGGGGAGGACCGGAATTGCTCGACAGCTACCAGCGCGAGCGCCGCCCGATCGGCCGGCGCAACGTCGACGCTGCTGGCTGGGCAGCCGATGGCGTACCGATCTGGCGCGCCCTGGTGACGCCGGAGGCCTACCACGACACACCAGCCGGCGCGGAGCTGCGTGCCCGGCTTGCCGCGTCGTTCGACGTCGGGCACCGACGCATGCACGGCATGGTCGGAGTCGAGTCGGGCTATTCCTACGCCGGCTCGCCGCTCATCGCCGACGAACCGGGCAACGTGGCGGAGTGGGAGACCAGCCGCTACGACCCCAAGGCGCTGCCTGGCGCGCGCATCCCGCATATGTGGCTCGACGACGGCCGTGCCCTGCAGGACGTCCTCGGCGAGGACTACACCCTGCTCGACCTAAAGGGCGACGCCGAGACCGCGTCCCTCGAGACGGCATTCCGCGCCCGCGGGGCGCCACTCGCCGTCATTCGCCGTGACGAGCCGCGAGTGCGCGGCGTCTACGGCGCGAGTGTCTTCCTGCTACGGCCGGACCTGCACATCGTCTGGCGCGGCAACGGAGCGCCAATTGATGTGGCGGGATTGGCAGCTCTCGCCACCGGCTGGGTTGGCGGCAGAAAAGGCAATGACGACCGCGCCGATCAGGCACGCGAGGCGCCAGTTTCCTAGGACACGACCACTGCCCCGTCAGCTGACGACACCGCGATTCCAGCGAAGCCGCGCCCCGGAGCGAACATGGGGAACAGGCCATTGACGTCGCGAAGAACTCTTCAAGACGCCACGGGAAGATCGAACAGGTGAGCCAACTTCGACCGCTGCCTTAGCAAGTCGGCCAATGTATAGCGATCGAGTACCGCCATGAAGGCTGCGAGTGCCTCATTCAGCACGCCACTCAAACCGCAGGCTGGCGCGATGACGCAGCTGTCACACTCGGCCAGTTCGAATCCCTGCTCCGTCTGCCGTACCACGTCGCCGACATTGATCTTGTCGGCTGGGCGCGCAAGGCGGAGGCCCCCCGATCGGCCACGGAGAGCCTCGACGTAGCCCGCCTTCCCGAGGTCGTGCGCCACCTTCATCAAGTGGTTCTGCGAGATGCCATAGGCACGCGCGATCTCGGCGATAGAGCAAACCCGGTCGGGCCGCGCGCCGAGACAGAGCAGCATGCGCATCGAGTAATCGGTATAGCGGGTCAGGTGCATAGGCGCCCTCCTGGATCGATCGTTAAAAAGATATTTTCTATACATGTATTATATTGACATGTAAAATCGCTTCAAATACATGTATTCCAGTTACATTGTTTCGGATCGATACCCAAGGAGCCTTTCCATGACGACTTATACGGCCCCGCCGAATCAAACCGATCTTGTCCTGAATGACGGTGACGCCCTGAATGTTCTCAGCCAGGGACAGTCCAACTACACGACGATAAACACCGGCGGCGTCGAGAACGTATTCGACGGTGGCTTGTCTCACGGTACGACGGTCTCCGTTGGCGGCGTCGCAAATGTCTACGGCAGGTCCATCGAGACCGAAATCGACACCGGCGGCGTCGTGAACGTCTACAGCGGAGGCACATCTGTCCGGACGCATATCGACGGCGGCGTCCAGTATGTCTTCAACGGTGGCACTACCGGAGACGTCTTCTTCGATGGGCCAAATTCGACCTTGCAACTCGAATCGCTCACGGGATTGACGGGCGCCATTGTCCACTGGGGAGTAGGTGAGGTCATTGACCTGGTGAACATCAAGTTGACCGACCTCCACGAATCGGCCGGCGCATTGACGGTGACTTACGGAGATCAGTCTGCGACCTACCCGGTGGTGGACCGCCAGGCAGGCACTTTCATTCATGCTGTATCCGATGGTCGAGGCGGCACGAACCTGATCCTGACGCCTATAGTCGGGGTTCACCCTTCCGACCCACTGGCACTCGGCGATCCGGCGTCACAGATCGAGTCGCTCTATGTTGGTTACTTTGGGCGCGCCGGCGACCCTGCGGGCCTGACGTATTGGCACGATCAACTGACTGCCAGCCAAGGTAGCCTTGATGCTCTCACGGCCATTGCCGAGAGCTTTTCCAAGCAAGCTGAAGCGCAGGCTGCCTACCCATTGTTGGCGGATCCGCAACACGCCACACAGGCACAGGTTGCGTCGTTCATAACGTCGCTGTACGAAAACCTGTTCGATCGCGTACCGGACGCCTCGGGCGCCGAGTATTGGCAGCAGCAGTTCAACGCCAACCTTGGCAACCCACAGGCCGTTGGCAGCTTCATTCTCAGCGTGATCGGCGGTGCGCAGACCCAAGATGCCGCCACGCTCGCCAACAAGGTAGAGGCTGCGAAGTATTTCTCGGATAAGGTCGGAGCAGAGCATCTGCCATTCGACGCGGCGGCCGCCACCATGGCCCACACGGCCGTCGACGGCGTCACTTCAGATCCATCGACCGTCCCTGTGGCGGAGTCGATGGTGCGATCATTCATCGATGGCGTTGCCGGCAAGACGTATACCGCACCCCCAACCCAGCTTCATCTGGTCCTGAACTACGGAGACACCCTGAACGTCCAGGACCATGGTTTGGCCTACGACACGACAAGTAACGGCGCCGCAGTGAATGTCTCCGCCGGTGGCGCGATCGTCGGCACGACGATCAATTTTGCCGACGGGAACGCCGGCATTGTGACAGTCTCCGGCGTCGCCACCGACACGACGATCAACCATGGGCTATTGAATGTCACTGCTGGCGGCACGTCGATCCATGCAACGGTAAATAACTTTGGCGCTCTATGGGTCGACGGTCTTGCCATCGACACGACAATCAATAATGGCGGCACTCTAGACATCCTTCGTGGCACTGCCACCAACGTCACGTTCGGCGGCCCCGATGCCATCTTGGCCGTGGTTGGCAATCCCTCGTCACTAACGGGTACCATCAGCAACTGGCAGGTCGGCGATGTCCTCGACTTCATGAACACAGTGGTAAGCGATATCGACCACACGGGTAACAAGTTGACGGTGACGTACGGGGACCACACCGCGAGCTATTTGCTGGCGGGTCTGCAAGCAGATACGGAGTTCCAACTTCAGAGTGATGGCACTGGAGGCACGAAGCTGATCCTGGTGGAGCAACCGGTCGTGAGCGCACTCGGCACGGGCCTGGGTCAACCGGTGTCGGCCGCATCGGATGAACTCTTCGTGCAGCTGGTAGGTGTCACACACCATCTCGACCAGGCTGCAATGGCTTGAGCGGTTTTGCCAAGTGGCTTGTCAAGGAAACGCGAAAGCCACTTGCTGCGAGTGTTCTAGTGATCGAGCACGATGGTCCGTCGGACGTGTCCCGTCTACTCTGGCAGCAGACGTCCCTTTTCGCCGACGCCAAATTGGCGAAGCATTAGACGTCGGCAACCGATGGACAAGCATAGAGCATGCGCTTCCCGGCCCGCATCACGTTTCGCGTATCCTTCCTCTGCGGAGGTTCATGTCCGTCGTGAAAGCGAGCCCGCCTCACGCCAGCACGGTTCCCCGCCGCCTGAGCAGTCGGCCCGGCAGGGCGCCGGTATGCTCGCCGTGGTCGATCACCACCAGGCCGTTGACGATCACCGTCCTGATGCCTGCCGGATACTGGTGCGGGTCGTCGTAGGTCGACCGATCGATGATCGTCGCGGGGTCGAACAGAACCACGTCGGCCGCCTGGCCTTCAGACAGGATGCCGCGGTCCGTCATGCCGAGCGCCGCCGCGGCGCCCCCGGTCATCTTGGCGATCGCCTGAGGCAAGGTGAGCAGGCCGAGATCGCGGGCATAGTGCCCGATCAGCCGCGGGAACGTGCCGTAGAGACGCGGATGTGGCTTGCCCTGGCTGGTGATGCCATAGGGCGCCACGCATGGCCCGTCGGAGCCGACCAAGGCGGAAGGGTCGGCGGCAATGGAGCGCACGTCGGCTTCCGACATCGATCGCACCACGATGCGGGTCGCGCCCTTGTCCGCGATGATGACGTCGCAGACCGCATCGAGCGGATCGCAGCGCCGCTCTTGCGCGATCTCCTCGATGGTTCGGCCAGGCTCGGCCGCGCCATGGGGCGAGATGGCGATGCGGATATCGGCCCAGGATTCGATCTGGCCGAAATTGTTGAAGCCGACTTCGGCGACCTTCTGCCGGATGCGCGAGCGGACATAAGGATCGGCGAGGCGTGCCAGTGTCGCCGAAATGCCACCTTCATGCAGCCAGGTCGGCAGCAGGAAGCGCAGTGGGTTGGTGGCCCAATCATAGGGATACTGGTCGCCATGCACGTCGACGCCACGGGCGCGGGCGGCGTCGATCGCCTCGAGAAGGCGATCGGCCTGGCCCCAGCTGTCGGTCCCGGACAGCTTCATGTGGGCGATCTGCACATGGACGCCGCAATGCTCGCCGATGTCGATCGCTTCCGCGACGGCCTCGTGCACGCTGTGGGATTCGTCGCGGATGTGGGAGGAGTAGCGTGCGCCGTGAGCCTTCAGCACGCGACCCAGGGCGCGCAGTTCGTCGCGCTCACTGAAGCTGCCCGGCGCGGTGAACAGTCCGGAAGACAGGCCGAGCGCGCCGGCCTCCAATCCCTCGGACAGCATGTCCTGCATGTGGTGCAGCTCCGCCTCCCGCGGCGCGCGGTTTTCCATGCCCATCGCCATCAGGCGAAGCGTGTTGTGGCCGACCTGCATCACGGTGTTCACCGCCAGATCGGGCCAGCTGTCCATATAGCGCGCAAAGTCGGTTGCCTCGAAGGTCAGCCAAGGGGCGCTGCCCGACAGATACTCGCGCAGCGCATCGACCTTGCCGGGCAGCGCCGGCGCGACGGAAAATCCGCAATTGCCGACGACCTCGGTCGTCACACCTTGGCGGATCTTGCATTCGGCCTTCGGGTTGAGTGGCAGGGTAAAGTCGGAATGGGTATGGATGTCGATGAAGCCTGGGGCCACCACGGAGCCGTGGGCGTCGATGACGCGCTCGGCGCTTTCCACCCGGTTCGCTTCGATGGCGACGATGCGACCGTCGCGGATTGCCACATCCGCCACTCGGGCAGGCGCGCCGGTGCCATCGATCACCTGGCCGCCCCGTATCAAGATGTCATCCATCGCTTCCCCCGATGACGAGCAAATCGGTCGTCCGGGTCAGAGACTAGGCTCGCCCCCAGGTGGCGGGCAACGTCGGGAGCCAGACCTCAAGCAGAGGCGAGATTCGACCCAGTTCGAGCACGGGCCCTTTGGTCATTGATACTGTCTTTTTCGCACGGGACTTCAGGCGTACCATGCTGCCCGTCCTCCCTGACAGGGTGTGGGTTATGGCCCCCGGTGTTCGCCGGGGGTCTTTTTTGTCCAGGCAAGGGGCTCGGACGTCAGGCGCAGATGGTCGGTACCATGGAATTGGCGAAGGCCTTCAGGTCGCTGGCCTTGGCGCCGAGGCGGGCGCGGATGGCGATGGCGTACATGATGGCGCCGGCCATGCGCGCGCGCGCCGCCGGGGCGGGCCTGCCAGGCAGGTCGCTGGCGGCAAAGCCGCGCTCCAGGCTCTTCTCGATCGCGGCCAGAAGCTCGGCAGCTGCCTCGGCGATCCTTGGATAGGTCGGCGATTCGACGGCGGCGGTGCCCACGATCATGCAGCCCGGGCGGTGCGGCGGCGCGGTGTAGAGGTCGATCGCCGCGGCGTAGACCTTGACCAGGCGCTGCTGGATCGTGCCGGGGCCTGCCAGGATCGCATCGAGGCCCTCGATGCTCCTGGCGCCGTAGAAGCGCAGCGTGGCGATGTAGAGCTGCTCCTTGTCGCCGAACGCGGCGTACAGGCTCGGCCGGTTGAGGCCGGCCGCGGCGGCCAGTTCGTCGAGCGACGCGCCGGTAAAGCCCTTGGCCAGGAACACGCCGCGCACCTTTTCCAGGACCTCCTCGGTGCTGAAGCCGCGCGGGCGGCCGCGTGACCGTTTCGTCATTTCTGTACTGGTTCGCATAATTTGCCTTGACGCAGCCTGTCGCCCGTATTTCTGTACCGTATCGCATAAAACCCAGGAGGACGCGATGGAACTGTTCGCTTCACCCATGGCCTGCTCTCTCGCTTCGCATATCACGGCGCTGGAAGCAGGTCTGCCCGTCAAGGTCCGGTTCGTCGAGAACAAGAAGACCGACGACGGCGGCGACTACTTTCAGATCTCGGAAAAGGGCTATGTGCCTGCTCTGAGACTGGACGACGGCCGAATCCTGAACGAGGGGCCGTCGGTGCTGCAGTACCTGGCCGACCGCAAGCCCGAAGCCGGGCTGGCGCCGGCCTGGGGCACGGTGGAGCGCTACCAGCTGATCGACACGCTGAACTATCTGTCGACCGAACTGCACAAGCGCATCTTCTACAACGTGTTCAATCCCAAGGCCGCCGACGTGACCAAGCAGGCCGCTCGCGAGCTGTTCAAGCCGACCTTCGACCATCTGTCGAAGAAGCTCGGCACCGGAGATCACCTGGTCGGCAACAACTTTACCGTGGCCGATGCATATCTCGTCACCATGTTGAACTGGGCGGTGTTCCTGAAGGTGGATCTTTCGAAGTGGCCGACGATCGCAGCCTATCATCAGAAGCACCTCAAGCGCCCGTCCGTCGTCAAGGCGATGGGCGTGGAAATGGCCGAGCGTCAGCGGCGCGCGGCCTGATGCCCGCCTTCGCCTAGTCAAATTTAGGACGAAGCGACCTTCTTGTTCAGCACCGCGAACCGGTCCTTCGGCGCCTTCTCCCGCGCCGCGGGGCCGTAAGTTCCCATCTCGATGCGGTGCGGGATGGTGAGCATGTAATTCTTGAAGGCGTTCTCCATCGCCGCCTTGAATCCCTGCGCATCGAGCGTCTCGTTGACCGACGCCTTGGCGAGCTTCATGGCATAGGGATCACGTTCGGCGATGTCCTGCGCCAGCGCCATGGTCTCCTCTTCGAGCTTCGCTCGCGGCACCACGCGGTTCACCAGCCCGGCCCGCTCGGCCTCGGCGGCGCCGATGAAGCGGCCGGTGAAGAGGTACTCCTTGGTCTTGCGTGGCCCGAAGTCCCACGGCATCGAGAAATACTGCACGTGGCTGCCGCCCCACTTCACGGCGCGATCGGCGAACTGGGCATCTTCGCTCGCGATGATGAGATCGCAGGCCGAGGCGATCATGAGACCGCCCATGATGCAGTAGCCCTGGACCTGGGCAATCGTGGGCTTGGGCAGGTCACGCCAGCGCATGGTGTTTTCGAAGAAGCGCTCCCAGAGGCGCCGGTACTCGCCCTTGAAGCCGGGCTCGAGCGGCGTCTTCTTCTGGTCGGCCATCTCCTGCGGGCTGCCAAGATCGTGGCCAGCCGAAAAATGCTTGCCGGCGCCGGCCAGGATGATGACCCGCACCGCGTCGTCGTCGACCGCGCGCAGGAAGGCATCGTCGAGCTCTTCCAGCAGGATGCGGCTCTGCGCGTTCAGGACCTCGGGCCGGTTGGTCGTTATTTTCAGGACGGCGCCGGTCTGTTCGGTCAACAGGGTTGAATACTTGCTCATGCCAGTCCCGCTCCCATGAGGTCGACGAAGTTGTCGCAATAGAAACGCTGCTTCTGCTGGTCGCTGATGCCGGCCGCTTCCATCGAGGCCTCGAAACGCTTGATCGGATGGCGTCCGCCTTCGACGTGCGGAAAGTCCGACGAGAACAGGCACACCTCATCGCCTGCGTTGGCGATGATCCAACCGGCATCCTCGTGCGGATAGGGCGTGACACGCACCTGGCGTTTCACGAACTCGCTTGGCTTCAGCGACATCTTCTGCAGTCGCTCCTCGTTCTTGTAGAAGGCGTTGTGTGCCGAATCCATGTTGCGCATCCAACCCGGCACCCATGAGGCGCCCTGCTCGATGACGCCGAACTTCAATCGGGGAAATCGGTCGAGCACGCGGTCGACGACCAGCGCGGTCAGGGCCTTCATCGGCGGATAGGCGATCGCCATATAGTCGATCGACTTGAAATTGTCGTCGCCGCCATGGAAATCGGGAACCGGCGGCAGGCCGTTGTTGAAGTAGGCGTCCTCGAGAAGCTTCCCGCCGCCGCCGACATGGAAAACGATCGGCAGGCCGGCCTCCTGGGCGATCGCCCACAGGGGATCGAAGCCGATGTGGCTCGGCGAATGATCGTCGGGGCAACGCGAGGGGATCATCAGCGCCTTGGCGCCGAGCGAGATCGCCTCCTTGGCAGCCTTGGCGGTGCGCTCGAAATCGACCAGCGGCACATAGCCCGTCGCCAGCAGGCGTCGGTCGACCGAGCAGAACTCCACCATGTGCCGTGTATGGGCGCGCGCCACGGCATATGTGAGATCGGGATCGGGGCCGCCCTCGAGCACCGAGGAGTAGTTCAGCAGCGCCGTCGTGAACATGAGCTGGCTGGCGAAGCCCAGAAGATCGATCGAGCGGGGACGGTCGTGGCTTGCCGAGGCGCCAAGGGCTGCCCAGTTCTTGGCGAGCATGATCTGGCTTTCATCGAAGTCCGCGCCGCGGCGTGCGTCCTTGAGATGGCTGTGAAAGCCTTCGCGGCGTGGGAAGAGAACGTCATCTCCGACACGGTCGCGATACTTGGCCTCGATATGATCGACGAGAAAGCCCGGCAGCTCCATGATGTGCGCGTCGGCGTCGTGAATGACGCGCCCGCTGGCGTAGGGCATTGTTCCTCCGGTCTCTCTTTCCTCGCTTGTGCGGGAGCTTAGCATGACGCTCGATATTTCCCATGCCGTGCGCGGCCTGCTGGAGGCGCGCAGCACCGGCATGCAGATGGCGCCGCCCTTTGCATTGCCGGACCGCGATGCGGTGTATGCCATCCAGGATGGCGTTGTGCGCGCCACCGGCCCGGCCGCCGGCTGGAAGGTCGGTGCCCGCACGCCGACGGCCGAGCCCAATCCGGCGCCATTGCTCGCCGGTGCGTTGGTGATGTCGCCGGCGAAGTTCGACGGCAAGGCCATGCACATGATCGGCGTGGAGATAGAGATCTCCTTCCACATCGTGCGCGACATTGACGCGCGCAGCGGGCCGGTCGACCGCGACGAAGCACTTGCCGCCGTGGGCGATGCCTTCGTCGGCATGGAAGTGGTCGACACACGGCTGGCGAACTTCCAGCAGGCCGATCCCGAATGGTTGCTGGCCGACAACCAGATGAACCATGCCCTGGTGGTCGGCGATGCGATCGCGAACTGGAGAAACCTCGACTGGGCGAACCTGCCCGTGAGGCTCGTAATCGATGATGGGATCGCGCTGGATCAGAAAGGCGGGCTGGGAGCGGTCGATCCGGTACGGCCCCTGGCCTGGATGATCGATCACGCGGTCCGTAAACGTGGCGGCCTTCGCGCGGGTCAGGCCATCACTACCGGTTCATGGACCGGTCTTCGCTACTTCCCGCCGGGAACTCGCGCGCGTGGCGAGTTCCCGGGGTTGGGTTCTGTCGAAGCGTCGTTCTAATACTTGATCGCGACCGTGCGGCTGGCGGACTCGCTCACGGCATCCACCCTGGGCAACGCCCTCGCAGGCTCATGCGCCACCACGATCGCGCTGGCAGGTGCGCCATCGCGGATCATCTCCTGCTTCACGGCTTCAGCCAGGTCGAGACGACCCACCAGGTGAATCGTCTTGCCGGACCTGGCTGCCGTGATGGCATTGCTGACCATCGGTGCAGCCGACGGGGGCAGTACGTTACCCTTCTGAAGAAAAATGATGGATTCCGAGCGCGGCTCGCCAGTGGCGTAAGCCAGGTTAGTGCTCTGGGCCATTGCCGAATATGACAGGAAGAGGCCGCCGAGCATTCCGGCGGCAATGCGATATTTCTGCATTGCTGGACTCCTTCTCGCGTTGCAAATCACGCAAGGAGTCAACGCCGCTCCGGCCTCGTGGTTTCCTGTCACAGTTCATGTGCACCACCACGAAGCCGGCACAATTCATATACTATTACTAACTGCTACTATCTGCCGGCGGATCGGCCGCGAGTGGCGGCCAAGCCCTAGTAGTACCAGCCGTACGGCCAGCCGCCCCACGGACCCCAATCCCAGGAGTACATCTCCATCTCCTGTGCGGCCATGGCGTTCTCGTCGGCGAGCTGCTTGTCGAACATGTTCTTGCGATACGCCGCGTAAGCGTTCTGGTCGCCGACATAGAGGCACACGCAGACCGTAGGATCAGGATAGACGTAGAACACACGGCCGTCCCGGATCTGGCGCGCGAAGCGGTGCGCCGGCAACTGCTTGAACGCAGCCTGGCGCGCCGGGGTGTTGGCCGGCACGAACTTGAAGCCGGCGGCCGTCATCATGTCTTCCTTGTTGGCGATCTTCTGCTGCGGGCTTTGGCAGGCGGCGACGGCAACGCACAGTCCGAGAGCAGCCAGAGTTGTCCCAATTCGCTTCATCACCTTCTCCTTCTTCATATCGACCCTGGTCATGTCCCGGTCCATTTCGGTGCCCGCTTACCCAGGAATGCAGCCATGCCTTCGCGAAAATCTCTGCTACCGTAAGCCAGTCGGATGAGATCGTCGATATTGTCGTCTCCCAGCCGGGCCTGCAGGCGGCGCAACGCCTCCCTGGTGACCTGGAGCGTGATGGGAGCGTGGCCGGCTACCGTTCGAGCCACTTCCTCGGCCCGGGCGTGCAGGGAAGCCGTGTCCGGTAAAAGTTCACTGACCAGCCCGATGCCCAGCGCCGTCGGACCGTCGATCAGCTTCGCCAGCAAGATGACTTCCTTGGTGCGCTGCGGGCCGATCAGCGCGGCCAGCCGGGCGTAGTTGGCCATCGACAGGCAGTTGCCGAGCGTACGCGCGATGGGAAAGCCGAACTGTGCGTTGGTGGTGGCGAGCCTGAGGTCGCAGGCTGCCGCGATCGCCGCGCCGCCGCCGGTGCAGAAACCGGCGATCGCGGCGATGGTGGGTACGCTGCAGCGCTCGACGGCATCGAGGATGCCGTCGATCTTGCGCTCGTAGGCGATGCCGTCCTCGCCGTCCTTGAACTCCTGGAACTGGGCGATGTCGGTCCCGGCGGCGAAGGCCTTGTCACCGGCGCCGGTCACGACCAGGGCCTTGACCTCGCCGGTCCGGCCGACCCGGACGCAGGTCTCGGCCAAGCCTTCATACATTGCGAAAGTAAGGGCATTGCGCGCCTGGGGACGATTGAAGGTGATCCAGCCGATCTCGCCGCGCTTGTCGTAGAGCAATTCTTGGGTCATTTCGCCTTGCTGCCAGGATGGGCGAGACATGGTAGGCGAGACGTCATGGCGTTGGAACGGCTTCTCAAGGGCTTCGAGGATTTCCGCACCGGCTATTATCGCGAGCATCACGACCTGTTCGAGAAGCTCGCGACCGAGGGCCAGTCGCCGAAGATCCTGATCATCGGCTGCGCCGACGCGCGCGTCGATCCGGGAATCCTGACGCAGACCAAACCCGGCGACATCTTCACGGTGCGCAACGTGGCCGCCATGGTGCCGCCGGCGCAGTTCCCGCCGGACACCCGGCACCATGGCACCTCGTCGGCCATCGAGTTCGCGGTGCGAGGGCTCGGTGTCGAGCATGTGGTGGTGCTCGGCCATGCGCTGTGCGGCGGCATCGGCGCGCTGGTCGACGGCCGCGACAGCATCTACGCAAGCTACGACTACCTCTCGACCTGGACCGCCATCGCCCAGGAGGTGCGTGATCTCGCCGTCAGCAGGCTGAAGGGTCGCACGCGCGAGGAGATCGCGCGCGCCGTCGAGCAGGCGGCCGTGCTGAACAGCGTCGCCAACCTGATGGGCTTCCGCTGGATCGCGGAGAGAGTCGAAGCCGGCGCGCTCGCCCTGCACGCGTGGTGGTTCAACATGACCGAAGGCCAGCTCTATGCCTTCAATGCCGAGACTGCCATCTTCGAAGCCGTAAACGGCATCATGGTGCAGCCCACGGTGGTCAAGGGCACGACCCTGTCGGCGATCAAGCCCGAGGCCCTGATCGGCGCCGTCGCCGCCAGAAAGCCGGCGTTCTAGCGAACACGGGCCAGAGGCCCGCGCGCTTGTCAGTTCGCCAGCGAATCGATCGCGGCGTCGACGCCGCCCGGGCCGAACGGCACGCCGGCCGTCTTCATCGCGAGCTCGGTAGTGGCAAGGCAGCCGAGCAGCATGGGCTCGTTGAGGTCGCCCATGTGGCCGATGCGGAACACCTTGCCCATCAGCGGCCCCAGCCCGCCGCCGAGCGACAGGTTGTAGCGATCGATGGCGACCTTGCGCAGCGGGTCGGAACTCACGCCCTCCGGCATCACCACCGTCGTCACCGAGTTGGAGAGCCGGTCGGGCGACTGGCCGTAGAGCTGCGGGCCCTTGCCGTCCTTGCCCCAGGCGCGCACTGCGGCGCGCGTCGCCTCGGCAAGGCGGGTGTGACGGGCGAACACCGCGTCGAGGCCTTCCTCCTCGAGCATCTTGAGCGACTCCTGCAGGCCGAAGAACATGTGAACCGGTGCGGTGCCCATGAACTTTTGCGGCGCGCGGCCGTTCATCAGCTCCCAATGAAAGTAGTGTCGCGGCGCCTTGTTCCTGCGCGCCACGTCGAGCGCCTTGTTGCTGACGCCGGTGAACGACATGCCGGTCGGCAGCATCAGGCCCTTCTGGCTGCCGCCGACGGTGACGTCGATTCCCCAGGCATCCATCTTGTAGTCGATCGATGCCAGCGATGAGATCGTGTCGGAAAGCAGCAGGGCGGGGTGCTTGGCCTGGTCCAGCGCGCGGCGGATGTCGGCGATCGGCAGGACCATGCCGGTCGCCGTCTCGTTGTGGACGCAGAGCACGGCCTTTATCTCGTGCGCCGTGTCCTTGGCCAAGCGGTCGGTGAGCTTGGCGATGTCCGCCCCCTTGCGCCAGTCGGCGGCGAAGGTCTCGACCTTGATGCCGAGATTGACCGCCATCTCCGCCCAGCTCAGCGAGAAGTAGCCGGTCTCGACGATCAGCACGCTGTCGCCCGCGGCGAACAGGTTGGCCAGGGCGGCTTCCCAGGCGCCGTGGCCGCTGGCGTTGTACATGTAGAGACCCTGGTCGGTCTTCAGCACGCGCTTCACGCCTGCATGGCAGGCATGATGGATGGCCATGAACTCGTCCGACATGAAGTCGAGCACGGGACGGTCCATGGCCCGCAGGACTCGGTCCGGGATATTGGTGGGGCCGGGATTGTTGAAGAACTGACGGCCGCGCGGCTTGGCATTCACAGGGGCGTTCAAGACAGGCTCCAGTCGGCGAAAAAGTGGCGGACCATAGGGCTCCAGGCCTTGGCGAAGCAAGCGAGGCTTGCGATGCTCACCCATTAGCCAGGTGAGGGCAAATGAGTACGACAGCACCGACCAATTCAGCCATTGTTACCGATTACAAGGCCCGCACGCAGGGCTCCGGTGCGCTGTTTGAGCGCGCTCGCAAGGTGCTGCCGAGCGGCATCACGCACGATGCTCGCTACCTCGACCCCTATTCAATTCATGTCGCCAAGGCCAAGGGGCCGCGCAAGTGGGACGTCGACGGCAACGAGTACGTCGACTATTTCGGCGGCCACGGCGCCATGCTGCTCGGCCACTCGCATCCCGCCGTCATCGAGGCGGTGAAGCGCCAGATGGACCTCGGCACCCACTACGGCTCGAGCCATGAGCTGGAGGTGCGCTGGGCCGAGCTGGTGTGCGAGCTGATCCCGTCGGCCGAGAAGGTCCGCTTCACGGCGTCGGGCACCGAGGCCTCGCACATGGCCATTCGCCTGGCGCGCGCCTACACGGGCAAGGACAAGATCGTGCGTTTCATCGGCCACTTCCATGGCTGGCACGACAATGTCGCCGCTGGCGCCACCTCCAACTATGACGGCTCGTCGGTGCCGGGTGTCGTGCAGAGTGTCACCGATCTAACAATCCTCATGCCGACCGACGATGTCGCCCCGACGGTCAAGCTGTTGGAAAGCCGCGACGACATCGCCGCCGTGATGTTCGAGCCGTCGGGCGCCTCGTGGGGCCAGGTGCCGCTGCCGCCGGGTTTCGTGCAGGCGATCCGTGACGTCACGGCAAAGCGCGGCGTGGTGATGTTGATGGACGAGGTCATCACCGGTTTCCGCTGGTCGTCGGGCGGCGCGCAGAAGGCATTGGGCATCACGCCCGACCTCTGCATCCTGGCCAAGATCGTGGCCGGCGGCCTGCCCGGCGGCGCGGTGGCCGGCAAGCGCGAGATCCTCGATCAGATCGATCACGCGGCGTCGGCCGCCAAAAAACGGGACAAGATCGCCCATCCCGGCACCTACAACGCCAACCCCTTGTCGGCAGCCGCCGCGGTTGCGGCGCTGTCGCTGGTGCGCGACGAGGACCTGGCCGAGAAGGCCAACAAGACGGCGGCCGAGCTCCGTGCGGCGCTGCGTCAGGTGCTGATCGAGGAGAGCGTGCCGTGGGGCATCTACGGGGATTCCTCCGCCTTCCTGATCTATCCCAACCCGACCGGCGAGGACGTCGACCCCGCCACCTTCGATCCGCTGAAGTTCGGCTTCGCCAAGCTGAAGGGCGCGAAGTCGGGCGCGCTGACGGGCAAGATCCGCATGGGCCTGATGAGTCACGGCGTCGATATCATGGGCGCGCCGGGCGGCTTCGTCTCGGCGACGCACGGCGGCGCCGAGATCGAGAAGACGGTGCACGCGTTGCGCCAGACGGTCCGGGCGCTCAAGGCCGAACGCGAAGTGAAGGCTGCTTGATCGCGAGCGACCGGTAGGCGGAAGGCCCTTGTATTCGGGCAAATGACGCAGGTCTAAGGTTCCCCCAAGCAACAGCCTTGGGGGAATCGATGATCACGCGCCGCCACACGCTTGCCGCTCTTGCCGCCGGCTCCGTTGCAGCACCGGCGGTGTTGCGCGCGCAGACGACGACATGGATCGTCTACACCTACGTGCCGGCGGCGACGCTTGCCCCGGCGCGCGTGTTCCAGGAAATCGTCGAGCGTGTCGCCAAGGAGACCAACGGCGGCCTGCAGCTCAAGTATCACCTCGGCGGATCGCTCACCATCAAGGGCACCGACATCACCACCGCGGTCGGCGACAACGTCATCCAGATCGGCGACGACGGCATGCAGCAGGGCAATGTGCCGATCACCGGCATCCTGCGCCTGCCGATGCTGATCACCAACCGCCAGGAGTTCGACAAGGCACTGGCCGTGATGAAGCCCTATGTCGACAAGGCGTACGACAAGCGCGGTTCGACGGTTCTGTCGACCTACTACTTTCCGCTGCAGATCGCCTGGTCGAGCAAGAAGCTCACCTCGCTCGACGACTTCAAGGGGCAGAAGATCCGCGCCACCTCGCCCGAGCAGATCGAGTTCCTGAAGCGTTTCGGCGCCAACGGATTGACCGTGAGCGGCGCGGAGGTGCCCTCGGCGCTGGAACGCGGCGTGGTCGACGGCGTGCTGACGGCCAACGCCGGCGGCGGCAAGGTGTGGAAGGATCTGCTCAAGTACTGCTACGAGATCGGCCTCAACTATTTCGAGGCCAACATCGCAGTGAACAAGGAAGCTTTCGCCAAGCTTCCGGCCAACCAGCGCGAGATCCTGACCAAGGCAATCGTCGAGCTGTCGCCCAAGATGACCGAGATACTGTTCGCCGAGGAGGGCGAGGAGAAGGCCAAGCGCAAGGCCGAGGGCATGGTCCAGACTGACGCCACTCCCGCCGACTACAAGCGTGGCGCCGAGCGCATGGCGGGCTACTGGGACGAGTGGGCCAAGCCCAAGGGCGCGGAGACGCAGGAAGCGCTGAAGAAGGTGCGCGAGGCGCTGGGCCGCTGATGTCCCAGCCCGCCGAAGGCCGCCCGTTCAATCTGCTCGAGCGGGCGAGCCTGTGGACGTCGGCCTTCTGCATGGCCGGCATGGCGATCCTGATGCTGGCGGAGATCGTGCTGCGCAGCGTCTTCAACAGCACGACCGAGCATTCCGACGAGCTGGTCGGCTACCTGCTGGTCGGCGTGTCGTTCCTGAGCCTGGCGCTGTGCCAGAGCCGCGGCGCTTTCCACCGCGTCGAGATGGTGCAGATGCGGCTCGGTCCGCGCGGCCAGGCGCTGTCGGCGCTGGTCTTCAACGTGCTGTCGTTCCTCTACATCGCCATCACCGACTGGTATTTCCTGCAGTTCGTCATGAGCTCCTACCGCCGCGAGGCGATGGCGAGCACGGTGCTGGCGACGCCGCTCTGGATTCCGGAGACGGTGATGGTCGCGGGCGCCACCATGCTGCTGCTGGCGCTTGCCCAGTCGATCGTGAACGACGTGCGGAAGCTCGCGGCATGAGCGCCGGCCTCGAAGTCTTCATCGTCCTGGTGATCTTCCTCGGCCTGCTGGCCGCTGGAATGACCATCCCGTTCGCGATCGGTGTGCCGGCGATCGTCTACCTGCTGTTGCATGGCGGCGTGCCGGCCCTCAAGGGCATCGGCCTGATGAGCTGGGGCTCGATGAACAGCTTCGCGCTGACGGCGATCCCGCTGTTCATCCTGATGGCCGAGATCATGCAGCACTCGGGCCTGAGCTTTCGCATCTATCGCGGGCTCTCCAAGCTCGTCTGCGTCATCCCGGGCGGCCTGCTGCAGACCAACATCGCGGGCTGCGCCCTGTTCGCGGCGATCTCGGGTTCATCGGTGGCGACCGCCGCCGCCATCGGTACCGTCGCGCTGCCGCAGCTCATCCAGCGTGGTTATCACCGCCCGCTGGCGGCGGGCTCTCTGGCGGCCGGCGGCACGCTCGGCATCCTGATCCCGCCGTCGATTGCCATGATCGTCTACGGCACTTTCACCGAGACCTCGGTGTCCAAGCTCTTCATGGCGGGCGTCGTGCCGGGCCTGCTGCTGACCGGCCTCTTCATGCTGTACGTCTTCGTGCATGCGCGGCTGCGGCCCGAGATCGCGCCGCGCGAGAAGGGGCCGCAGAACCTCGCCGAGTTCGGCCAGGCCGTGGCCGACCTGGTGCCGTTCGCCGTGGTGATCGGCGGGACCATGGGCAGCCTCTATTTCGGCTGGGTGACTCCGACCGAGGCGGCCGCCGTCGGCTGCTTCGCGGCGGTGGTGGTGTCGGCGATCTGGGGCAAGCTCGGCTGGAAGGAGCTGCGCACCGCCATGACCTCGGCGGTGATGATCAGCGGCAACATCCTGCTGATCGTCTACACCGCCTTCGTCTTCTCCTACGCCATCAGCGTCGCCGGCGTGGGCGAGTCGCTGACGTCGTGGTTGGTGGCGCTGAACCTGTCGCGACTGGAGTTCTTCCTCGCGCTGTTCGTCCTCTACACGATCCTCGGCTGCCTGGTCGAAAGCCTGGGCATGATCGTGATCACCGTGCCGCTGCTCTATCCGGTGCTGCTGAAGTACCACATCGACCCGGTGTGGTTCGGGATCATCCTGGTGCTGTTCATCGAGCTCGGCCAGATCTCGCCGCCCATCGGCATCAACCTGTTCGTGATCCAGAGCATCTGGGACGGCAAGCTGTCGGACATTGTCTGGGGCACCATCCCGTTCCACCTGCTCATGTTCGTCCTGCTCGTGATGCTGGTAGTCTGGCCCGACATCGCCCTTTGGCTGCCCAACCACATGTTTGCCCCACCATGACAGACCGTCACGCTGCCTATCCCACCGGCCTGAAGGACACGCCGACGCGCCATCGCGCGCTGCGCCGGCGCATGGAGGCGCCGGGCATCGTCGTTGCGCCCGGCTGCTACGACTGCATCACGGCGCGCCTGGTCGAGGTCTCGGGCTTCGACGCGGCCTACGTCACGGGCTCGGGCGTTTCGATGAGTGCGTTGGGCGCGCCCGACATGGGTGCGCTGAGCTTCGGCGAGATCCTCGATCGCGTCTGGCGCATCTGCGATTCCGTCTCGATCCCTGTGATCGCCGACGCCGACACCGGCTATGGTGGCCCGCTCAACGTCATCCGAACCATGCGCGAGTTCGAGCGGGCCGGCGTCAGCGCCGTGCAGCTCGAGGACCAGGAGTGGCCGAAGAAGTGCGGCCACGAACCCGGTCGCAAAGTGGCGTCTTCGACCGAGATGGAGCAGCGCATAAAGGCCGCCGCCGACGCGCGCGTCGACGCCGACGTCATGATCGTGGCCCGCACCGACGCCATCGCCTCGGAGGGTTTCGAGGCGGCGCTGGAGCGTGCCGCGCGCTATCGCGAGGCGGGTGCCGACATCCTGTTCGTCGAGGCGCCGCCGAGCGAGGCGAACCTGGCCGAGGTGCCGAAGCGTCTCGGCGTGCCGTGCCTCGCCAACATGGTCGAAGGTGGTCGCACGCCGATCCTGCCGTTCCCCAGGCTGGAGCAGCTCGGCTTCAAGGTCGCGATCTATCCCAACTCGCTGACCCGACTGTTCGCGCGTGTCGGCCAGGACCTGCTGGGCTCGCTCAAGAGCACCGGCAACACGGCAGCGATGGCCAACCAGATGCTGGACCACGGCCAGCTCTGGTCTCTGTTCGAGAACGAACGCTGGCAGGCGCTGGAGAAGCGCTTCCAGGGCTGAACCACGAGCGGGCCCTGGGCTCGTGGCCCGGCACGATTACCGCTTGCCCTTGCCGATGTGGGCGATGGCCTCGATCTCGACCAGGATTTCAGGCGCGGCGAGCGCGCTCACTTCGACCAGCGTCGAGGCAGGGAAATCGCCGGTGAAGAACTCGGCCCGTGCTTTCCACACCTTGGTGTTGTTCTTGATGTTGGTGACGTAGATCGTGACCTTAACCACGTCGGCCATGGCACCGCCGGCCGCTTCGACCATGCCCTTGATCTTGTTGAAGATCAGCTTGGCCTGCTCGTACTCGTCCATCTTGGCGAGCTGGGCGGGATCGGTGCCGCGCGCCGTCATGCCCGAGACGTAGGCGATGCCGTCCGACACCAGGCAGTTCGACCAGCGCTCGGGCGGCGGTTCGGGCACGTCGGGCGATGTCACGCGGCGAATCATGGGCGTCTCCTCGCTTCGCTATTCTGGTTTGGCGCCCGTAGACTTCACCACCGGCGTCCACTTGTCGATCTCGGACTGGATGAAGCGCGTCACTTCGGCCGGCGTTGCCGTGCTTGCCTCGGCCCCGATCTCCTCCCAGCGCTTGACCACGGCCGGCTCCTTGAGGACGGCCTGCATCTCGGTCGCCAGGCGATCGACGATGGGCTGCGGTGTCCTCGCCGGCACGGAGATGCCGAACCACGAATAGGAGATAAGGTCGGGGTAGCCGAGTTCCAGCATGGTCGGCACGTCGGGGAAGGCGGGGCTGCGCTGCTCGCTGCTGACGGCGAGCGCGCGGACCTTGCCGGCCTTGATGTGCGGCGCGGCCGACGGCAGGGAATCGAACATCGACGGCACGTTGCCGTTGATGGTGTCGACCATGGCGGGCCCGGCGCCGCGGTAGGGCACGTGGACCAGGGCGGCACCGATGACCTTTTCTAGCTGCGCGCCGAGCAGATGGTTGCTCGAACCCGCGCCCGAGGTCGCAAAGGCGAGCTTGCCGGGCTCGGCCTTGGCGATCTCGATGTACTCCTTGAATGTCTTGGCCTTGAAGTCCGGATTGACCACCAGGACGCTGGGATTGCGCGAAGCAATCGAGATGTGGATGAAGTCGGCCATCGGGTCGAAATCGGCGCCGCCATAGAGTGTAGGCGAGATCGACAGGCCCGAGATCACCGACATCAGCAGCGTGTAGCCGTCGGGCGGCGCCTTGGCGACCAGGGCGGTGCCGACCATCGCACCCTTGCCCGGCTTGTTGTCGACGATGATGTTCTGGCCAAGCCGCTGACCGAGATACTCGGCCACCATGCGGGCGATGACGTCGGTGGTCCCGCCCGGCGCGTAGGGCACGACGAGCTTGATGGGCTTGGTGGGCCAGGCTTGTGCCTGTGCCGGCAGGGCGGCCGCGAGCGAGGCGGCGATGAATGTGCGGCGAGGGATCATGCGCCGAGTATACTCGGGCCATGAGCCACCCCGACAAGCTGTTCGCTTCGCTGTTCGAACCCCGCCGCATCGCGCTGATCGGCGCCTCGGCCGATGTCACCAAGACGACATCGCGGCCGCAGCGCTTCCTGCGCAAGCACCGCTTTGCCGGCGAGATCCTGCCGATCAATCCGTCGCGGACCGAAATCCTCGGCGAGAAGGCCTTCAAGGATCTCGACGCCGTCGGCGGCGACATCGACCACGCCTACATCCTGTTGAACGGCAAGGCCGCGGTCGATGCGCTTGCGGCCTGCGGCCGGCGCGGCGTGAAGGTGGCGTCGATCCTGGCCGGCGGCTTCGCCGATGCCGGCGCGGCCGGTGCGTCGATGCAGGACGATCTCGCGCGCATCGTGCGCGAGACCGGCGTGCGACTGGTCGGGCCGAACAGCATCGGCACGGTCAGCACCGACCCTGCCGTGGCGCTCACCGCCAACGCGGCCTTCGCCGTCGACGAGCTGCGATCGGGCGCCTGGGGACTGGTCAGCCAGAGCGGCAGCCTGATCGGTGCCCTGCTGTCGCGCGCCGATGCGCGCGGCATCGGCTTCTCGCGCCTGATCTCGGTCGGCAACGAGGTCGATCTCGCGGTCGGCGAGATCGCCGACATGATGGTCGACGATCCCAGGACCGACGCGGTCCTGCTGTTCCTGGAGACGCTGCGCGACGGCGAGCGCTTGGCGCGCGCGGCGCGGCGTGCACATGCCGCGGGCAAGCCCGTGGTCGCCTACAAGCTCGGCCGCTCCAACGTCGGTCAGGAGCTCGCCAAGTCGCACACCGGCGCCATCGCCGGCTCCGACGCCACCTTCGACGCCTTCTGCCGCCGCCACGGCATCGTGCGCGTGTCGATGTTCGAATCGCTGGTCGACGTGCCGGCGCTGCTGGTCGATCGCCCGCCGTCGCGCGGCAAGCGTGTCGCCGTCGCCACCACGACCGGTGGCGGCGCGGCGA
Source organism: uncultured Rhodospirillales bacterium (assembly GCA_902825855.1). GTDB lineage: Bacteria > Pseudomonadota > Alphaproteobacteria > Reyranellales > Reyranellaceae > Reyranella. The sequence goes on from CADECW010000060.1 coordinate 25,488, forward strand.
TGGTGGTCGACAACATGGCGATGGCCGGCCTCGACATCGCCGATCCGCCGCAAGCGCTGGTCGATTGGCTGAGACCGCTCGGCATCGCGGCAGGCGAAGGCAAGCTCGTCGATCTCACCCTGGCCGGCGCCAAGCCCGAGATCGTGTCGGGCACGATCGAGCGCCTGCTGGCCGACGGCGCCAACGACGCGGCGATCTTCGTCGTCGGCTCGTCGGCGCAGTTCAATCCCGAGCTCGCCGTCGAGCCGCTGCTGAAGTTCGCGAAGTCGGCGAAGCCCTTCGCCGTGTCCTTGACGCCTGCGGCAGACAAGTCGCTGGCCCTGCTGACGGCGGCCGGCGTGCCGGCCTTCCGTCATCCGGAGTCCTGCGCCGAGGCCATGGCGGCCTGCCTGCTGCGACCCGCGCCGCGGCCAGTCGCTGCGCTCGCCGAGCCGAAGCGCCAGGCGCTCGACGCGCTCGAGGCCGGCCGCGTCAACGGCTTCGACGAGCGCCGCGCCGCGGAGTTCTTCGGCGCGCTCGGCGTGCCGCTTGCCAAGGCGCTGGCCGTCCCAGACGCCAGGCGTGTCTCTGCCGCGGTAGGAGAAATCGGGGCGCCGGTGGTGCTGAAGATCCTGTCGCGCGACATCGCCCACAAGACCGAAGCCGGCGGCGTGGCGCTCGGCATGCCCGACGGCCAGAGCGCGGCGCTGGCCGCACGCGAGATGGAGAACCGGGTCAAGGCGCACAGCCCGCACGCCAGGCTCGACGGCTTCCTGGTCCAGAGGATGGAGCGCGGTCTCGCCGAAGTGATCCTGGGCTTTCGACGTGATGCGCTGGTCGGCCCGACTGTCACGGTCGGCCTGGGAGGCGTGCTGGCCGAGATCTACAAGGACGCCGCAACGCGGCTGGCGCCGGTCGACGAGGCTGAAGCGCGGGAGATGATCGGCGAGGTGAAGGGACTTGCAACCATCGGCGGCTACCGCAACCTGCCGCGCGGCGATGTCGCCGCGCTCGCCAAGGCGATCGCTGCCTTCTCGACGCTCGCGCACAAAGGATTCGCGGACGTTTCGGAAGCGGAGATCAATCCGCTCCTGGTCAAGCGTGATGGCGAGGGCGTCGTTGCGGTCGACGGCCTGGTGGTGCTGAAAGGCGCACCGTCTTCCTGACGTCAGGCCACGCGAGTCTGTGCCGCTTCGAAGAGCTGACGGAAGTCGTCCAGGACAAAATACGTGTCCTGCAGCTTGTCGATCTGATAGGGCCGGCGCATGACGGTGGCCGCTTCGAACGGCAGCCGCTCGACGCCACCACCGGACATTGCATGCTTCACTTCGGCGGCGGACGATAGAATGCCTGCGCCGTAGATCTTGAGGCCCGCGGGCGTGCGGATCAGGCCGAATTCGACGGTGTACCAGTAGAGGCGCGCCAGAAGGTCGATCTTGGACCCAGCTTCCAGCGCGCGCTGACCGTACATCTGCATGTAGTCGGCGAACACCGGATTGCTGAGCAGTGGCACGTGGCCGAAGAAATCATGGAACAGGTCGGGCTCGACCAGGTAGTCGATCTCTGCGCGGCTACGTATCCACACGGTCACCGGGAACCGCCGATGGGCGAGATGATCGTAAAAGACCTCGTCGGTAATGAGACCCGGCACACCGACGACGCGCCAGCCGGTCAGCTTCTCGAGGCGCTCATTCACTGCATCGAAATCGGGGATGCTGTCGCTGATGCCGAGCGTCTCGAGGCCCTGCACGAACTCGGCGCACCCATGCAGCCTGGCAAGAGCGGTCTGTCGCTCGACCAGCAGACGCCATACGGCCTGGTTTTCATCGGAGTAGTCGCTCGTGTGCTGCGGCACGGTCCAGTCGGACGCCATACCTGCGTAGTCGCCGCGAAGGCTCTCGAGAGGGGCGAGGTTCATGCCTGGAATATGGGGAGCAGGGGCTTAGAGAATCCCGGCGAAGTTGGGCTGTCCAAGGGCTCTGAATGGGATTAATCTCTGATAAATGACAGATATTTAGAGAAAATGCCTATGATCGAGCTGGATGACATCGATAAACGTATCGTTGCCTCCCTTCAGGCCGAGGGCCGGCTGCCGATCGTCGACCTTGCCGACCGGGTTGGCCTGTCGCCGACACCCTGCCAGCGCCGCGTCAAGCGCCTGGAAGAAGAAGGTGTGATCATGCGCTATGCCGCCCTGGTCTCGCCGCCGGCCCTGGGGCTCGGCCTCCAGGCGCTGGTCCAGGTGACGCTCGACGATCACTCGGAGAAGGTGGTCGAGGCTTTCGAGGCTGAGATCCGCGCCCGGCCCGAGGTCGTGGCCTGTTATGCCGTGACCGGCGACATGGATTTCCTGTTGCATGTCCTGACACCGGATCTGGCGGGTTTCAGCGACTTTGCACTGAAGGCGCTGCTTCGCATGCCGGGCGTTCGCGGTACACGTTCATCCTTCATCATGCAGGCGGTGAAGACCGACCTTGCCTGGGCGCCGATTCCGCAGTCGCCGGCGCGCAAGCCTCGTTAGCCGTACTCCGGCGATTCAAGCGGCGGCACGGTCTCCGGCGCCGCCGGCTGCGGCACGGTGAAGGCCTTCTCGCGCAACAGCTCTTCCATGATAGCGATGCCCTTCTGGTAATCGCCTCTCTGGCAATCCAGCTCCGCGCCTTTGCGCGTGTGATTGCGGCGTCCGTCGGAATTGTTGCTGCGGCCGACACCGTAGCGGTCGTAGAAGGCTACGAGCTGGGCGCAACGCGCTGCCGGGGTGACGGTCGTCTGGGCCAGCTGGGCGGCGACGAGAAGAGCAAGGATCTCCATTACCCCTAGACCGGATCACGATCGCCGAGCAGACGCAAGTAGAGCGGGCGGTCGATGTTTCCACCGCTCAGCACCAGTGCCACTCGCTTGCCAGCCATGCGGTCGCGTTCCTGCATCAAGGCGGCGAGGGCGGCGGCGCCGGCGCCTTCCGTGAGCTGGTGCGTGTCCTCGTAGTAGGCGCGCATGGCCATCGCGATCTCATCGTCGCTCACCTGCACGATGCGGTCGGCGCCCCTCAGAATGACGGCGAGCGCTTCCGCATCGGGGCCGCGCACGGCCATGCCGTCGGCCATGGTGTTGGCGCTGTTGGTCGGAACGACCTTGCCGGCGGCAAACGACAAGGCGTAAGCCGGCGCCTCGGTAGACACCACGCCCACCACCTTGGTGGCGCAGCCGAGGGCATCGCGCACGGCGATCACGCCGCAGATACCCGATCCCAAGCCGATCGGGACATAGACGGTGTCGAGTGTCGGCGCGCTACGAAACAGCTCCAGCGCATAGGTCGCCACGCCGCGCACCAGATCGTGGTGGAAGGACGGAATCATCGAGAGGCCGCGTTCGTTCGCCAGCCGCATGGCGACATCCTTCGCGGCGTCGAAGTCGTGTCCGGACTCGATCAGCTCCGCCCCGAAAGCGCGCATGGCAGAGTTCTTCTCCACCGAATTGCCCTGCGGCACGACGATGGTGGCGGCAATGCCAACCTTGGCGGCGCCGACGGCGATGCTCTGGCCGTGATTGCCCCTGGTCGCGCTTATGACGCCCTTGAGCCCAGGCTGCGTGCGCTTCAGCCGATCCATGTAGACCAGCCCGCCGCGCACTTTGAAGGCACCAATCGGCGTATGGTTCTCGTGCTTCACCCAGACTTCGCAGCCGGTGCGCAGGGCGAGCAACGGCCATGCGTATTGCGCCGTCGGCGGCATGGCCGCGTAGACGATTTGCGCTGCGTCTTCGACTTCCCGCAGAGACAACATGGCACCACTTTGGGCTAAGATGACCGATCTTCCAACCGGAGTACCTGATGCCCGTTCTGCCGCGTTCGCTCGAGATCCAGGGCGAGATTGCCGCCATCCGCCGCGATATCCACGCCCATCCCGAGCTCGCCTATGAGGAGACGCGGACGTCGGACATCGTCGCCGCAAAGCTCGCCGAATGGGGTCTGGAGGTGACGCGGGGGCTTGGCAGGACCGGCGTCGTCGGAACCTTGCGCAAAGGCAACTCGTTGAAATCCATCGGCCTTCGTGCCGATATGGATGCCCTGCCAATGGAAGAGGTCAACGATTTCCAGCATCGTTCGCAGAACGCCGGCCGCATGCATGCCTGCGGCCACGACGGCCACACGGCCATGCTGCTCGGTGCGGCCAAGATGCTGAGCGAAAAGCGCGACTTCGAAGGTGCAGTGCACTTCATCTTCCAGCCGGCCGAGGAAGGCGGCGGCGGCGCGCGCGAGATGATCAACGACGGGCTGTTCGAGAAATTCCCCTGCGACGCCGTCTTCGCCATTCACAACAAGCCGGGCGTGCCGCTCGGTCACATCGTCACCAAGCCGGGTCCGCTGCTGGCGGCGGCCGACCGCTGGGACATCCGCATCGCCGGCAAGGGCGGTCATGCCGCGCACCCGCACCTTGCCGTCGATCCCCTCGTGGTCGGCGCCAACGTCGTGCTGGCGCTGCAGACCATCGTCGCGCGCAACATCGATCCGCTCGACGCCACCGTGGTCACGGTCGGCTTCTTCAAGGCGGGCTCGGCCTACAACGTCATCCCGGCCGACGTCCATATCGGCGGCACCACCCGAACGACGACGCCGGCCAATCGCGAGCTGGTGAAGCGCCGCATCGAGGAGATTTGCCGCGGCGCCGAGCAGATGCATGGCGTGAAGATCGAGGTCGAGCACCGGCCCGGCTATCCGCCCACGGTGAACAATGAGGAGCGCGTCCGCTTCGCCCTCGACGTGGCGGCCGGCGTGTGCGGCGATCACGCCGTGAGCGACAAGGTCCGTCCCAGCATGGGTGCGGAAGACTTCTCCTACATGCTCGAAAAGGTCCCGGGCGCCATGGTGATGCTGGGCAATGGCGGCGGTCCCGAGGCGATCAGCCTGCACAATCCGCGCTACGACTTCAACGACATGGCGATCCCGTTCGGCGTCAGCTTCTTCGTGCGTACCGTCGAGCGTTTCCTCGAGGCTCAGGCGAGGTAACCGATGCGTCCCAGCGAAGTCCCGAGCGCAACGAAGGATTTCTGAAGCGCTCGCATGGAATTCTTCCGCGTCTACGGTCGAGTCATCGGTCTGCTGCGCGCCGAACGCGGGCTTGCGATGATGCTGGCGCTGGCCAACGTCGCGGTGGCGGCGCTGCAGTTCTACGAACCGGTGCTGTTCGGCAAGGTCGTCGACCTTCTGAGCTCGGCGCGCGACAAGCCGGTCGACGTGCTGTGGCGCGAGGCGCGTGAGCTGCTCGTGCTGTGGGCGGCGGTGGGGCTGGGCGGCATCCTGGCCAACATCGTCGTCTCGCTGCAGGCCGACCGCATGGCACATCGGCGGCGATTGGGCGCCATGGCGACCTTCTTCGAGCACGTGCTGGTGCTGCCCTTCGCTTTCCATCATAGCCAGCACTCGGGCCGGCTGCTCAAGGTCATGCTGACCGGCGTCGATCACCTGTTCGGCATCTGGCTTTCCTTCTTCCGCGAGAACCTCGCGACCTTCGTCGCCCTCTTCATCATGCTGCCGCTCAGCCTGTTCATGAACTGGCGACTGGGCCTGCTGCTGATCGTGCTGATCATCTTCTTCGCGGTGGCCAATGCCTGGGTGGTCGGCCGTACCGACCGCCTGCAGCAGCAGGTCGAGGACCGCCACAGCGAGCTGGCCAGCCGAGCCGGTGACGCCCTGGGCAACATCCATCTCATCCAGAGCTTCGTGCGGCTGGGGGCCGAAACCGGCGAGCTCCATCGCATCATCCGCGAGACGCTGGCGGCGCAGTACCCGGTGCTGAACTGGTGGGCGCTGCTCTCGGTGCTGACGCGCGCCGCCTCCACCGTCACCGTGATCCTGATCTTCGTTCTGGGCACCTGGCTCTATACGCGCGGCGAGGCGAGCGTCGGCGAGATCGTGAGCTTCATGGGCTTCGCCACCCTGCTGATCAGCCGCATGGACCAGGCCTCGGGCTTCGTCAGCCGCGTCTTCTTCCAGATGCCGGCGCTGGCCGATTTCTTCCGCGTGCTCGATTCGCAATCGACCGTGCCCGACAACCCCCACGGCCGGGACATCGGCCGCGCCAAGGGCGATGTCGAGTTCGACGACATCAACTTTTCCTACGACGGCAAGCGGCCGGCGCTGGTCCATTTCTCGCTGAAGGTGCCGGCCGGCACCACGGTCGCCTTCGTCGGTCCCACCGGGGCGGGCAAGAGCACGGCTCTATCACTGCTGCACCGCATGTGGGACGCGCAATCAGGCGTCATCCGCATCGACGGTGTCGACCATCGCGACATCAAGCTGGAATCGCTGCGGCGCAATATCGGCGTGGTTTTCCAGGACAGCACGATGTTCTACCGCACGATCGCCGACAACCTTCGCATCGGAAAACCCGACGCTGCCCAGGCCGAGCTCGAGCAGGCGGCGCGGCTGGCCGAGGCGCACGACTTCATCCAGCGGCAGGCCAACGGCTACGACACCATGGTGGGCGAGCGCGGTACGACGCTGTCGGGCGGCGAACGCCAGCGGCTCGCGATCGCCCGGGCATTGCTCAAGAACCCACCGATCCTGATCCTCGACGAGGCGACCAGCGCGCTGGATTCGGTGACCGAGGCGCGCATCCAGAAGGCGCTGAAGACACTGATGGCAGGCCGCACGACCTTCATCATCGCGCATCGGCTGTCGACCATCCGCGACGCCGACCTCGTCGTAGTATTCGAGCACGGCCGCGTGGTCGAGCAGGGCAACTACCAGGAGTTGGTGGCGCAAGGCGGCGCCTTCGCGCGCCTTGTTGCGACCCAGCAGGCCGGCATCGAGGCGGCCTGAAGTCGGTGCCCGGAGGAATGCCGGCTGGCATAGAATCTGCCTGATATCCCCTTGGCGGATGTGTTCTGTCCGCCTAATAGTCGCCGGACGGGGACTTCAGAGGGGCAGACGGATATGAGCAACAACGTGAAATGGCTGGGCGGCGCGATCGCTGCCCTGACACTGGTCCTGGGCAGCATTCCGGCGAGTGCCCAGACGGCAATCAAATTCACCCTGGACTGGGTTTTTCAGGGCCCGACCTCGCCGTTCCTGGTGGCGCTGGAGAAGGGGTACTACAAGGCCGAGGGCCTCGACGTCACGATGGATCCGGGCCAGGGCTCGGCCGGCGCGGTGCAGCGCGTCGCTACCGGCGCCTACCAGATCGGCTTCGCCGACGTGAACGCCACTATCGAATACAACGCCAAGAACCCGGGCAAGGAAGTGCTTTGCGTGTTCATGGCCTACGACTTCGCACCGTTCGGCGTCTACGCCCTCAAGAAGAGCGGCATCAAGGGGCCCAAGGACCTTGAAGGCAAGAAGCTCGGCGCGCCGGTGTTCGATGCGAGCTTCCGGCTCTTTCCGGCCTTCGCCAAGCTCAACGGCATCTCCAAGTGGGAGCACGTCAACCTTACTCCGCAGCTGCGCGAGCAGAGCCTGGTGCAAGGCACGGTCGATTTCATCTCGGGCCACTACTTTTCGTCCATGCTCGACCTCAAGGCGCGTGGTGTTAAGTTTGACGACATTGTTGCCATGCGCTATGTCGATTTCGGCATGGACGTCTATGGCAATGGCATCGTCATCTCTCCGGAGATCGCGGGCAACGAGAAGGTGGTGAAGGGCTTCATCAACGCCACCATCAAGGGCTGGAAGGACGTCATCGCCGACAACAAGCTCGGTATCGCCGCCGCCAAGAAGCGGGACCCCCTGATCGAAGAGGCACTGGAGCTGGAGCGCCTGCAGATCTCGCTGCAGACCAACATCCTGACGCCCTATGTGAAGGCCAACGGCATGGGCGACGTCGATCCGGCTCGCTTTGGCCGCTCCGTCAAGCTGGTGTCGGAGGCCTTCGGGTTGCCGGCGGCGCCGCCGGTCGACAAGGTCTTCACCAACAAATACCTGCCGCCGAAGGCGGATCGCATGGTCGTAAAGTGATGGTTTTCAATCCCCTCGTCGCGCGAGGGGGAGTGACGCACAGCGCTGGAGGGAGCATCACCCCTCCGGCACTTTGGGGCACCTCCGCAGCGAAGCTGGAGACGAAGCGAGTTTAGATGGCCTTCGTCGACCTCAAGGGTGTCAGTCTTACCTATCGTTTGGGCAAGGAAACCACGCTCGCTCTTGCCGATGCGACTCTCAGCATCGACAAGAGCGAGTTCATTGCCGTTGTCGGTCCATCCGGCTGCGGCAAATCGACCATCATGAAGCTCGTCACCGGCCTGCTGCCCCCATCCTCGGGCGAGGTGCGGGTTGCGGGCGAGAGGGTGACTGGGCCGATCAAGGGCGTCGGCATGGCCTTCCAGAATCCGACCTTGATGCCTTGGCGCACGACCATGGACAACATCCTGCTTCCCATGGAAGTGGTCGAGCCGCACAAGCGCCGCTTCCGCAGCAATCGCGCCGAGTATGAAGCCCGGGCAATGACGCTCTTGAATACGGTGGGTCTCGCCGACTTCGCGCGCCGCTTTCCCTGGCAGCTCTCGGGCGGCATGCAGCAGCGCTCCAACCTCTGCCGCGCCCTGATCCACGAGCCCGAACTGCTGATGCTCGACGAACCGTTCGGCGCCCTCGACGCATTCACGCGCGAGGAGCTGTGGGGTGTCATGCAGGACCTGTGGCTTGAGAAACGCTTCACCGGGGTGCTGGTGACGCACGACCTGCGTGAGGCCGTCTACCTCGCCGACACCGTCTACGTCATGAGCAAGCGGCCGGGCCGCATCGTGCTCACCCGCAAGATCGACATCCCGCGGCCACGCTCGCTGGCCACGACGTTCGAGCCACACTTCGTGGATCTCGTGCACGAACTGCGTGACCGCATCTCGCAGGAGCACGCATGACCGATGTCCGGCGCGAGGCCCTGCGCCTCGCCATGCCGTGGCTGGCGACGGCCATCCTGCTGGTCATTTGGGAAGTGGCCTGCATCGTCTTCGATATCCCCGAGATCCTGCTGCCCAAGCCGACCAAGATCTTCTCGGTGTTCGTCGCCCGCTTCGACATCCTGATGGCCTATTGCTGGGATACGTTGTGGACGACGGTCGTCGGCTTCCTGCTGGCGATCGCGGGCGGCCTGCTTATCGGCCTGGCGATCGGCGCCTCGCCGTTCGTCTATTCCGGTCTCTACCCGCTGCTGATCGCCTTCAACGCCATTCCCAAGGTGGCGCTGGTGCCGATCCTGATGATCTGGGTGGGCGTGGGTTCGCTGCCGGCGGTCATCACCGCTTTCGTCATCAGCTTCTTTCCCATCGTGGTGAACGTCGCCACCGGTCTCGCCACCATCGAGCCCGAGATGCGCGACGTGCTCAGGAGCCTCGGCGCCACGCGCACCGAAATCCTGACCAAGGTCGGCATCCCGCGCGCCATGCCCTACCTCTTTGCCAGCCTGAAGGTCGCGATCACCTTGGCCTTCATCGGCTCGGTGATCTCCGAGACGGTTGGCGGCAACAACGGCATCGGTTTCCTGATGTTGTCGGCGGGCGCACGCAACGACGCGCCGACGACCTTCGCCGGCCTGTTCGCCATCGCCATCATGGGTGTCGTGATGTATGCGATCTGCGCCCTGGTCGAGAAGCGCATGACGCGCTGGGCGTTTCGCGGCGAACTCGTGAGCTGACCGGCAGGGAGTCTAGAGCACCGCTTCGGCGACGACACGCAGTGCTTCGACATTGGCACCGCTGAGCAGCATCGAGCGGACTTCATGCGTCCTGCCGGCGGCCTTCCAGGCTTGGAGGCGGTCCTTGATGCGCTCGGGACTGCCGACCAGCGAGACCTCGTCGACCAGGGCGTCAGGCACGGCCGCGATTGCTTCGGCGCGTCGGCCGCCCAGGAACGCATCCTGGATCTTCACGGCCGCTTCCTCGTAGCCCAGCTGCCTGGTGACGTCGTTGTAGAAGTTCTTCGACCGTGCGCCCATGCCACCGATGTAGAGCGCGAGTTCCGGCTTCAGCGCGTCGCGGCAGGCCTGCAGGTCGGGACCCATGGCGACGCGGACATAAGGGGCGACATCGAAGTCGGCGAGGGTGCGGCCGGCGCGTCCCTTGGCGATTCCCTGGGCGATGCCGGCGCGCAACGGGTCGGTCACCATCTTCGTCTTCTCCGGCGACATGAAGATCGGCAGCACGCCGTCGGCTACTTCGCCCGCCGTGCGCAGCCCGATCGGCGTGATCGAGGCGGCATAGATCGGCATGTTAGGATCGCCGTGCAGGATGCTCTTCAACGGCTTGCCCAGGCCCGTGGCGCCGGGGCCGGTGTAGGGAATCTGGTAGAGCTCGCCCTGGTGCTGCAGGGCCGCCTCGCGCTTCAGGATCTTGCGCAGGATTTCTATGTATTCGCGTGTGCGCGCCATCGGCTTGCCGAACGGCACGCCATGCCAGCCCTCCACGACCTGCGGCCCCGATGCGCCGATGCCCAGCAGGAAGCGGTTGTTGGACAGCGCCTGCAGGGTGAGCGCCGTCATCGCCGTGCAAGCGGGCGTGCGCGCCTGCATCTGCATGATGCCGGTGCCGGCCCTGATGCGAGTCGTGCGGGCGAGGATCCAGGCCGTCGGTGTGACGGCGTCGGTGCCGTAGGCCTCGCCGCTCCACACAGAATCGTAGCCCAGCCGCTCGGCCTCCAGCACCTCGGCGAGCGCGAGGTCGTGGCCATGATAGCGAAGAAGCATTCCGAGCCGCATGGTCACCCCCTGCGCAAACCTGCCAGCGATGGCATCGCCTCGGCGGCGAAGCGCTCGATCTGCTGGTCGCGCTCCTCATACGGGCCGACGAAGTCGAGGATGAGGTGGCGCACACCGGCCTGCTGGAACTTGAAGATCGTCTCGACCACGTCCTGTGGAGTGCCGAGCGCGCAGTAGCGCTGGGCGGCCTTGCGGAAATCCATGGCGTAGCGCTGGCTGAGCGACACCGTCGCCGCATCGAGCGCCTTTTCGTAGGTGTCGTCGATGCGCGTGAACAGGAGGTGGGCGGTGCCGAAGCCGCGATCGAAAGTGCGGCCGGCCTCGCTGGCTGCCGTCGCGATTTTCTCCAGGCCCTGGCGATACATGTCGGGCGTCACGACGTAGGACATCCAGCCGTCGGTCATGCGCCCGGTACGGCGCAGCGCCGGATCGGAGCGGCCGCCGCACCAGATCGGCGGGCCGCCCGGCTGGCGCGGCGGCGGCTGCATCTTCACACCCTCGAAGTTGAAGAACTTCCCGGCATGGGAGACGGGCTCGCCGGTCCACAGCTTGCGCATGACCGTGAGGCTTTCGCTGAGCCGGGCGCCGCGCTCGTTGAGGGGCACGCCGCAGGCCTCATATTCCTTGGGAAACTCGCCGCCGACGCCGACGCCGAACACGAAGCGGCCCTCGGTCAGATGGTCGAGCGTCGACACCTGCTTGGCGACCGATGTCGGATGGCGGAGGGGCAGCAGGTAGACGTCGGTGCCGAAGATCAGGCGCCGGCTGATGACGGCGGCCTGCGCGAGCTGCATCAGCGGATCGAAGATCGCGATGGTGAAGGCGACGTGGTCGCCAACCCACATCGAATCGTAGCCGCAACGGTCGACCAGTGTGACGAGGTCGCTCAACTCGTCGATGGTGGGCAGCCACGGGCCCTCGGCGGGCTCCGTGCGCCGGTGGAGGGTTTGCACGCCGATGCTGAGGTGGTCGTCCAGGGGAAGGTCCATGACGGCTATCCTACCCGCTCGAAGAAGCTTTCTGCATCGTCGATCTCGACCAGCCGGCCCTTGCGGATCTCCAGGAACCGGTTGGCGACCGTGCGGGTGAAGTAGCGGTCGTGGCTGACGAACAGGCACGACACGTCGCTCTGGTCGAGCTCGGCCTCGAGCGCCTCCTGGCCTTCGATGTCGAGATGGTTGGTCGGCTCGTCCAGCAGGTACATGTTGGGCCGCAGAAGCTTCATCTTGAGGAAGACGAGGCGGGCGCGTTCGCCGTGGCTCAGTATTTCGATCGACTCGCCGATCTTGCGGAACGGGAAGCCGGCGCCGGCGAGCTGTCGGATGGCGTCCTTCTCGTTGATTCCCGGCGCCTCCAGCACATAGTCGAGGATCGACGCCATGAGCGGCAGGTCACGCATGGTCTGGTCGAAATAGACCAGCCGGCAGGCCGGGTTGAAGCGTACCGGCGAGAGGCTGTCGTAGTGCTCCAGCTCGGGATCGAATGCACCCGCCAGCGTCGACAGGAGCGTCGACTTGCCGGCGCCGTTGGCCCCCAGCAAGGCGATGCGGTCGCCGGCGGCGACGGCGAGGCGATCGATGGCGATCAGCCTGCGGTCGCTGCCCGGTGCCAGGACGTCGAGGCCGGCGATGCGCAGCGCCACCTTGGCGTCGATGTCGCCGTCGGCGAGTTCCAGCCGGCGCTCGCGGGCGACATAGGTCTGGCTGCGGTCCTTCTCGATGCGCGCAATGCGCGTCTCGAGCGCTGCCTTTCGCTTGTTGAGGTCGGGGTTCTTGACTGCCCAGACCTTGTAGCGCGCCGCAGCCTGCTCCAGCCGCCGGATTTCCTTGTCCTCGAGCTGCGCGCGCGCAGCCGCGGCGGCGTCTCGGCGCAGCAGTTCCTCGCGTGCGAGGGCAAAGCTGGTCTTGAAGGCGTGCATGCCGTCGCTGCGCAGGAAGAGCGTGCGGTCGGTCACGCGATTGAGGAACTCGCGGTCGTGGCTGACGATCAGCATGGGCACCGGGAAGTCGATGGTAAGCCAACGCTCCAGTATGTCGATGTTGGCGAGGTCGAGATGGTTGGTCGGCTCGTCGAGGATCAGGATATCCGGCTCCTCCAGCCGCGCCGCCGCCGCGATCAGCAGCAGACGCTGCCAGCCCCCCGACAGCGAGCCGAACGGCCTGTCGAGGGTGCCGGGTTCCACGGCGATCTCGTCCAGCAACACGTCGATGCGCCACCAGTCGTCGTCAAGACCTACTTTGGCGAGCGAGCGTTGCAGCACGTCGCGCACCGGCAGCTCGGCCAGGCCCGGCGGAACGTCCTGGGGGACGCTGCCGGTCCTGAGCCCGCGCGAGCGGACGACCTTGCCGCCGTTCAGCTCCAGTTCGCCGCTGAGACACTTCAGCAGGGTCGACTTGCCGGTGCCGTTCTCGCCGACCAGGGCAGTGCGCGCCCCGTCGAGCAGGAAGCTGATGCCGCGGAACACGGCCGCGGAACCGTAGAAGAAGGAGGCGCGCTCCATCCCGAGCACGGCCTGACGCGTCGCCATCGATCGATCCCCGAAAGGTCAGGGGACCAGTACGCCATCCTTGGCGACAATGCGACCGGCTTTGATCACGAGCTTGCGCCGTGGCCGGGCGGCCACCGCCTCGGCCAGCGAGCCCGCCTCGACCACCACGAAGTCGGCCGGGCCATCGACGGCGATGCCGTAGCCTTCGATGCCCAGCACGTCGGCGGCCGACTTGGTCACCATGTCGAACGCCAGAGCGAGCTCCTCGTCGTGCCGGAAGTTCGCCCGATAGCCGATCATCATGGCGCGTTCGAGCATGTCGCCGTTGCCGAAGGGCGACCAGGCATCGCGGATGTTGTCGGAGCCGCCGAACACTCTGACGCCGTGCTCACGCAGGAGCTTCAGGGGCGGGATCGTGGCGCCGCCAGGACCGTGGCTCATGATCGCCACGCCGGTCTCTGCCAGAAGGTCGGCGGTGCGCGCCGCCAGCAAGGTCGGCACCGACCCCAAGGCGAAGGCATGGCTGATCGCGACCTTGCCCTGCAGCCCCGCCGCCCTGGTGCGTTGTGCAATGGCCTCGATCTGCGCCAGTCCGCCCTCGCCGCCGTCATGCAGATGGATGTCGATGCCCGTGCCGCGCCGCTCGGCGATGGCGAACAGCGGATCGAGATGGCCGTCGAGATCGCCGTCGATGCCAACGGGATCGAGGCCGCCCAGAAGATCGGCGCCTTCGGCCATCGCCGCCGCCAGGAGATCCGCGGTACCCGGCGAGCGTAGGATGCCACTTTGCGGGAAGGCCACGATCTGGATGGTGACGAGATCGGCGAGATGCTCGCGCACTTTCAGGATCTCGCGCAGGTTCTTCAGGCCGAGCTCATTGTCGATGTCGACGTGGCTGCGCACGTGCAGCGTGCCGCTGGCTACGATCTGGCGGACGAGATTGGCGCCGGTCACCGATTCGGGAACCGTGCGCGCCGCGCGCACCCGGCGCTCGGCTTCGATGCGGTCGGCGACCTGGTTGCCTTCTGCCTGGTTTGGTACCCACGGCAGGCCGAGCAACGTCTTGTCGAGATGGATGTGGCCGTCGACCAGCGGCGGCAGGACGAGCGCACCTTTGAGGTCGAGGTCGCCCTCGAGGTCACTCGTATCCGAGGCCGGGAGGAGCGCGGCGATCCGTCCTCCCGCGACCTCGATGTCGTGCTTG
>CADECW010000060.1:39940-45086 GCA_902825855.1 uncultured Rhodospirillales bacterium
CGAGGCCGGGAGGAGCGCGGCGATCCGTCCTCCCGCGACCTCGATGTCGTGCTTGCTGCCGTCGGGCAGCGTGGCATTGACGAGCCGCACGCGCCGTTACTTGTCGGCGATGGCGCCCGCTTCCTTGCGGGTCTGTGCGACGGCTGTGCGCGCGGCCATGGCCATCAGGCCCGAATCGTTGGCGATGGTGACGAACTGGAAGCCCATGCCGATCGCCCGGGCGGCGTAGCTCGCCGTGCCGTTGTGGATGCCCGCGAACAGGCCGCGCTTCTTCACGGCCGTGACGAGCTTCTCGTAGATCTTCAGGACCTGCGGCTCCTCGCGGTCGAGCCTGGGCGCGAGGCCGAGCGACAGGCCGAGGTCGCTCGGCCCGACATAGATGCCGCTGATGCCGGGCACTTCGCAGATGGCATCGATATTGTCGATCGCCTCCTGGGTCTCGATCATCGGGATGATCAGGACCTCGTCGTTGGCCGTCGCCTGGTAGGGCGTCGCCGAGCCGTAGGCGCCGGCGCGGATCGGGCCATTGCTGCGTTTGCCCTTGGGCGGATAGAGCGCATACGAGACCAGCGCCTTCGCCTCGGCCACGTTGTTGACCATGGGGCAGATCACGCCCCACGCGCCGCCGTCGAGCACCTTGCCGACGATGCCGGGCTCGTTCCACGGCACGCGGACCAGCGGGGTCACCGGATGCTTGTCCATCGCCTGGAAGCAGGCGACCATCGAATGGTAGTCCTGCACGCCGTGCTGCATGTCGACGGTGACGCTGTCCCAGCCGCACTGCGCCATCGTCTCGGCCGAGAAGCCGCTGGGGATGGCGAGCCACGCATTGACGCAGGCCTTGCCTTCCTTGAGGCGCTTTTTCAGCATATTCGACGAGTTCATGGCAACGGTTCCTCTTTCATGCAGAAGCGAATGGCGGCGATCATAGGCACGCGCATGGCCGGCGGCCACGGCGCCCTGTCGCACTGCGGGTTCATGTCATCCGGAGGCGCGCGGTCCAAAGGGCCTGAGTCAGCCCTTCACCGCACCTGCCGATAGTCCCTCGACGATGTACTTCTGCAGCAACGCCACCAGCACGACCGTCGGCGCCAGGGCAAGAAGGCAGATCGCCATCATCAGGTTGAAGAAGACGTGAACGTCGCCGACCAGGCTCGCGATCACCACGGGCAGGGTCATGAAGTTCGGTCGCGCGTTCAGGATCAGCGGGATCAGAAGCTCGTGCCAGGAGATTATGAACATGATGACGCCGCAGGCGGCCAGCGCCGGCGTGGCGAGCGGCAGGACGATGCGTACGAAGGCGGTGAAGCGCGAGCAGCCGTCGATGCGGGCGGCCTCTTCGAGCTCCGACGGTATGGTGTCGAAGTAAGGCGCCAGGATCAGGATGGCATAGGGCAGCAGAAATCCAGTTTCTGCGATGATCACGCCGGTCAGGGAGTTGAGCTGCCCGACGGATCGCATGACCACATAGAGCGGGATCATGAGCACGATCACCGGCACGAAGCGCGCGACGATGTTGGCCTGCAGCAGGAACAGCGTCCAACGGTAGCGCAGGCGCGCCAGCGTATAGGCCGACAGCGAACCGAACAGCAGCGTCAGCACCGTCACCGAGATCGCGACGATCGCCGAATTGGCGAAAGCGACGTAGAAATTCTTGATGTTGTCGGGCAGGTACGTGACCTGCTCGAAGATGCGGCCCTTCTGTTCACCCTTGCTCAGGATGACCAGGAAGTTGTCGAGCGTGACTTCCAGCGGCAGCACGCGCCTGGTGTCGGCCTGCAGGGCCTTCTCCGACTGGATGCTGCCGATGAACACCGCGACCACGGGCAGCAGGATGAACACGATCACCATCAGGTTCGCGATGTGCAGCATCAGCCGCGCGGTGGGCGTCGTCTTGAACATCAGAGCGTCACCCGGCGGTAGATCAGGCGCAGGTAGACCAGCGCGATCGCCGCGATCATCAGGGTCAAGATGAAGGCCGAGGCCGACCCCATGCCGAAGTTGTTGGGCGGAGCGAAGGTGATCTTGTAGCTGTACCAGGCAGCTACCCAGGTGGCGTCGCCCGGGCCGCCCTGGGTGATCGCCAGGATCTCCTCGAACACGGCGAAAGCGAAGGCCGTCCGCAGGATCAGGATGATGGCGATGATCTGCTGCAGCATCGGCCAGGTGATCTTGGTGAAACGATGCCAGGCATTGGCGCCGTCGATCGCCGCCTGCTCGTAGAGTTCGCGTGGGATGCCCTGAAGGGCGGCGTGCACCAGGATGATGGCGAAGGGCAGCGTCCGCCAGATGTAGGGCACCGTGACGGCGTAGAGCGCGGTGTCGGGATTGCCGGCCCAGTTTACCGGATCGTCTATCAGGCCCAATGTGAAGAGAATACGGTTCAGGAATCCGAACTGGAAGCTGTAGAGGAACGACCAGATCAGACCGTTGCAGATCGGCGGGATGGCGTAGGGCAGCAGGATGAGGAACCGCGTGATGCGCGATGTCCAGATGCCGGCCTGGTTGATCAGGAGGGCGATCGCCACCGCCAGCACGATCTCGCTGCCGACGGTGATGACGGTGAAGATCAGCGTGTTCTTGATGGCGATCCAGAACAGCGGGTCTTCCAGCACCCGGCCGTAGTTCTCCCAGCCGGTGAAAGCGAACTCGCCGCGGCGCAACTGCGCCAGGCCGACGCGATGAACCGAGAGATAGGCCGCGTAGCCCACCGGATATGCCAGCACGAGGCCAAGGCAGAGCAGCGTCGGCAGGTTCATGACGAGCGCGAAGCGCCCGGCCGACATCTCCCGCCGGAACCAGGGCAGGCGCACCCGGTTCACGGCGATCTCCTGGCTTTGCGCGGTCAGGACGTCAGACCTTGCGCTTGGCGTCGGCGATGCCCTTGATCAGGTTGTCGCAGCACGCGTCGGCGGTGATCTGGCCGGTCAGGCACTTCTGGACCTCGATGTTGAGCTGGTCGGTCCATGGAAAATGCCAGGGCTGATAGACCGACGAGCAGACGTCGCCAATGTAAGCCGCCTTGTCCCAGATCTTGAGGATTTCCGGCACGTCGCCCCACGGCGCCCAGCCCTGCTTCACCGCATCGCTGCTCATCACCGAAGTGTAGCCTGAACCCAGCATGGCGTCCTTGGCGAGGCCGACGGCCTGCGTGTAGTTGCCGTCCTTGGTCTTGCCGCCGAGATACTGCAGCAGCTTCCAGCCCCACTCCTTGTCGCGCGTCGCGGTCGACAGGAAATAGACATGGGTGACGCCGATCGTCTTGCCCTCGCCCGGGGAGCCCAGGACCTTGACCTTGCCGGCGATCGGCGACTGCGCCGGATCGTTGACGACGTTCAGGCCGTAGTGATGGTTCGGTCCGCGATAGAGGTTCTTGCCGGCGCCGAAGGCCTTGGCTGAGGTCGTGAACTGCACCTTCAGCGATTCGGGATCGGCGATGTCGAGGCCCTTCTCGAAGGTGTTGGCCCACCACTTCAGGGTCTCGCGCGCAATCGAGCCCGCTCCGAGCTGATGGTTGCCCTGCTTGTCGAAGAAGGTGCCGCCCTTGTTCCATGTCATCTGGTACCAGGTGCCCGGCAACTGCTCGAGGCCAACGCCCGCCACCCACAGGATGGGATAGCGCGAGACGCCGTCCTTCTTGGCCTTGACGCAGTGCTCGATGAATTCGTCGTAGCTTGCGAACGGCTTGTCGATCTTCAGCTTCTCCAGCATGTCGGCGTAGTAGTTCCACACCCACACCGCGGAGAAGTAGGGCAGTCCCATGGTCTTGCCGCCGACCGTCGCCACCTGCTTGGTGAAGGGCGTGAAGTCCTTGATGTAGTCGGCGGCGCCCGGCAGGCCGTCGATCGGCTCGACCAGGCCCTGGCTGACGAAGTTGGGGAAGGAGAACGGCGAGGATTGCGAGACGTCGATCTTTTCGCCCGCCGCGAACATCGTGGTGAGCTTGGTCGGATGATCGTTGAACGAGGAAATGGTCGAATCGACCTTCACGCCCCAATCGGCTTCGAACTGCTTGGCGATTCGCGTGTAGATGTCGCCGTAGGTCCAGACCACGAAGTTGACGCGATCGACCTTGCTCTTGGGCGGCACGCTCCAGGGGCCGCCCTGCTGGCCGAAGGCGCCGCCGGCCAGTCCGGCCGCTCCGACGCCTGCGGCACCAGAAAGGACACGACGCCGGCTGAGTTCCCACTTGCGCATCAGGTCGTCAGTCATCTCGTGTTTCCCCCGGAGTGTTGATCGACGATGAAACCTATCACCGCATAGTGGGCGGATGTAGGGATATGGCAGCAAAAAGTACGCCAGAGTAGATTACCCGTCGGGAGACCGCTAGACGCAACGCCATGACCTGCTTGTCCCTTCGCGCCGGTCGGCTCGCGGTCGAGCTTGCGCCGCGGGCCGGCGGATCGATCGCGCGTTTCCGCCACGGCGACGTCGACCTGTTGCGGCCGATGACCGGGGACGCGATGACTTCGGGCCGCGGCAACGAGGCGGCCTGCTATCCGCTGGTGCCATTCTCCAATCGCATTGCCAACGGGCGTTTCGTTTTCGACGGTCAGGAGTTCAAGCTCGAAGCGAACTGGCCCGGCGTGCGTCATCCCATGCATGGCGAAGGCTGGGCGCACGCGTGGAACGTGGCGTATCACGACGGGCAGAGCGCAAGGCTCGTGCATGAGCATGACGGCAAGAAGGGTTGGCCGTTCCGCTATCGGGCACAGTTGTCGTTCCGTCTCGACGAGCGCGCCCTGACAGTGAACATGGCGATCGAAAACCTGGAGAACCGGGCTGTGCCGGCGGGAATCGGCCTGCATCCCTTCTTCAGGCGCGACGACGACGCCGAGCTTGCCTTTCGCGCCGCTGCCGTATGGCTCGCCGATGCGGAAGTGCTGCCGACGACGCGAATCGCCGTGCCGGCCGAATGGGACTATTCCAGATCCCGCAAGGTGGGATCGGGGCTCGACAACTGCTTCGAGGGTTGGGACGGGCGCGCCGTCATCATCTGGCCGGAGCGCGGCCTCAGGCTTGAACTGCAGGCGTCGCCGCCGCTTCACCATGCCGTGGTCTACACCCCGGCGGACCGTCCATATTTTTGTTTCGAGCCGGTGAGCCACGTCAACGGTAAGGTCGCGGAGGCGAGACTCCCGGCAGG
>CADECW010000061.1 GCA_902825855.1 uncultured Rhodospirillales bacterium
GTCGACAAGAAGAGGTCCCTCGACTGCGCCGCCCTTCGGGCGGCTTCGCTCGGGAGGACGGGAGAATGGCTCATATGCGACAGCCCTTCCTCACGCGACCGACGCCGCCCAACGCGAGCGAGCCGAGGCGATCTCGGGCTTCTTGTAGAAGGTGCCGTCCTTCATCACGGCCAGGATCTTCTTCTGGTCGCGCAGGATGGCGAGGTTGCTCAAGGGATCGCCGTCGACCAGCAAGATGTCGGCGAGGTAGCCGTCCTTGATCTGCCCCAGTTCGGCGCCCTGCATCATGATCTCGGCACCCCACTTGGTGGTCGAGACGATGGCCTCCATGGGCGTAAAGCCGAGATGCTTGACGAAGTATTCGAGATCTCGGGCATTCTCGGTGTGCGGCGTGAAGGCGAAGCCGTAATCGCCGCCCGGCAGGACGCGGATGCCGCGCTTGTGCATCTTCTTCAGCGAGTCGACGGCGGCGGCGATCTCGATCTCGTAGCCCATCTCGATCGCCTTCTTGCGATCGATGCCCCAAGGCGCCGCGTGGTCCATCATGGCGTAGAGGATGCCGATGCCGGGCGCCACGAAGACACGATCCTTCCTGGCTTCCAGCTGGTCGAGCGCCTCCTCGTCGGTGAAGCTCGCGTGGTAGATGATATCGATGCCGTGCCGCATGGCCTGCTTGATCGATTCGCAGGACCGGGCATGGCACGATACACGCTTGCCGCGCTTCTTGGCCTCGGAGGCTGCGACCGCGACCTCCTCGTCGCTCATCCAGGTCGTCTCGGCCGGCGCGTTGGCGGCGAAATTGTCGCCGGACAGGTTGAGCTTGATGGTGTCGACGCCGTACTTCAGGAACATGCGCACGGCCTTGCGCATCTCCTCGGGGCCGCTCACCACGACGCCGAAGCTGAACTCGGGGAACGGAAGATGCGGCAGCATCTCGTCGCCCAGCCCGCCAGCCACCGTGATTTCCTGACTGGCTGCCAGATAGCGCGGACCCGGGATCAGCCCCTCGTTGATGGCGTTGCGGATAACGACGTCGAGCCTCGGCTTGGCGCAAGCGGCGCCGACACAGGAGGTGAAGCCCGCCTCCAGGTAACGCCGCGCCACGTCGGCCGACCACAGCACGTGCTCCTCCAGCGGCATGCGCTGGATGCCATCGAGCGTCGCCGAATCGTTCCAGGAGAAGTGCGTATGAGCTTCGACCATGCCCGGCATCAGCGTGGCGCCGGCGCCATCGATCACCGTCGCCCCGACCGCCGGGATCGAGCGCGTGCCGCGGCCGACGCGCAGGATGCGATTGCCCTGGACGAGGACGTCGCCGGCGAAAGGCGGCGCGCCGGAGCCGTCGATGACGCGTACGTTGGTGAAGAGCGTGTTTGCCATGGCTACCTCCTTCACAAGCGGCGAGAATAGAAGCGCTTCAGCGCGTCGTTGCACTCGCCGGGTTTCTCGATCGTCGTCCAATGGCCGCAGCGCGGCAGGATTTCCACGCGGGCGCCGGAAATGCGTTCGCCGATCAGACGCACGGCCTGCGGCGGCGCGATCGCGTCCTCGTCACCGGTCACCATCAGGGTTGGGCAGGTGATGAGGCTGGGATCGGCCGGCTGCGCGCCTGCCAGTGCGTCGCACGAGCGTGCATAGCCGTCGGCGCACTGGCGCATCACCGATTCGCGCACCATGGCGACCGCGGCCGGCTGGCGCGTGCGGGTTTCGCTCGACGTCGCGCCCTGCACGATGCCATCGGCAATCGCCTGCATGCCGGCCTCGCCCTCACTGCGTGCTTTCTCGCCGCGTGCCTTGAGGCCGGGCCGGGCCGCATCGGGCGGCGACAGCAACGGCCCGAACAGCGCCAGGCTGCGCACCAGCTGCGGCGCGGTTGCGGCAAGATGGAAAGCCACGATCGTTCCCATCGAATGGGCGACCACGTGCGCGCGCTCGACATGCATGGTCGCACAGACCCGCAGCATGGCCTGGACGTATCGATCGATGGTGAGCGGACCCTCGACCCTGGCCGAGCGGCCCGAGCCCGGCAGGTCCGGCCGTACGGCTCGATGCCGCATGAAGGTCGGCATGACCGGCATCCAGACGTTGGACGTGCCACCCAGCCCATGAATCAACAGAACGTCGTCGCCCGCTCCGTCGGTCTCGACGGCGATGCGCTCGACGAATTGTGTGGCCATGCCGGTCCTATTCGACGGGGTTGCTGAGCGTACCGATACCTTGGATGTCGATGCGCACGCGGTCGCCGCGGCGCAGGAATTTGGGAGGGTCGAAGCCGATGCCGACTCCGGCGGGCGTGCCGGTGGCGATGATGTCGCCGGGATAGAGCGTGATGCCGGCCGAGATCGTCGAGATCAGCGTCGGGATGTCGAAGATCAGGTCTTCGGTGGGCGCGTCCTGGCGCAGTTCGTCGTTGATCCAGCAGCGGACGCGGGTGTGTGCGCCGTCGAGCTCGTTGGTGCAGGCGAGCCATGGACCCATCGGCGCGAAAGTGTCGAGCGACTTGCCCAGAAGCCATTGCTGGTGGCGGCGCTGCAGGTCGCGCGCCGTCACATCGTTGACGATGGTGTAGCCCCAGACATGATCCATGGCGCGCGACGGCGGGATGTTGGTCCCGCTCTTGCCAATCACCACGGCCAGCTCGGCCTCGTAGTCGATCGACGACGAAAGGCCGTCAGGAATGCGGATCGCCGCATCGGGCGCGATCACGCTCTCGGGCACCTTGGAAAAAATGACCGGGAACTCCGGCACCACTTGCTGCGGCGCGCGCGGGCCGCCGACGCCGCTTGCCGCAAACTCGCTGGCATGGGCGCGATAGTTCAGACCGACGCAGAAGATGTTGCGACGCGGCACCGGGATCGGCGCGTCGAGCTTGACAGCCGACAAGGGCAGCGCCGCACCGGAGGCCTTGGGCACCGGGCTGCCCTCGGCCAT
Organism: uncultured Rhodospirillales bacterium; assembly: GCA_902825855.1. Lineage (GTDB taxonomy): Bacteria > Pseudomonadota > Alphaproteobacteria > Reyranellales > Reyranellaceae > Reyranella. Next base: position 2,932 of record CADECW010000061.1, read on the forward strand.
CGCCTCGACGAGCGCCAGCGCGCCCACGGCATGGGCGCGGTCTCCGAGCGCAAGGGGCGTCACATCGCGTTCGTCGGCGCTCAGGCGCCCGACATGCCGACGTCCCGCCCACCAGAAGGTGGCAATCTTCAACGTTTCCTTCCGACCGGTAGGCGATGGCCAAAAGCCGGTCATGTTGCTATTTGGTGAAGCTCGCGCGCATCGAGAGGAGAACGCATGAGACGCGCGTCTCACGGATTGTGCAAAGGCTAGGACCGGGGTTGCATCGTGTCAAGGAAAGCCGCGCCCGCACCAACGCACAGCATGACCTTGCCGCCGGACAACGACGCCAAGGCCCTCACCCAGCGCAGGCTCCTGGCCGCGGCCATGCAGCTGGTGCGCCGCGGCCGAACGCCCTCGGTCGCGGAGGTGGCATTGACCGCGGGCGTGTCGCGGGCAACGGCCTATCGCTACTTCCCCAACCGCAGCACGGTGATCGCGGCTGTCGTCGCCGAAAGCCTGGGCCCGGTGCGCAGCTACCAGCCCAACGCGGGCGACGGCGGACAGCGTGTGCGCGAGCTGTTCAGTCAGACCTTCCCGCGCTTCAAGGAATTCGAGCCGCACATGCGCGCGGCCCTGCAGCTTTCATTGGAGCACGAATCGCTGGAGCGCGTCGGCTTGCTCGAGGAACCGCGCTATCGGCGCGGCTTTCGACGCGGCCTGCTGGAACGAGCGGCAGGCCCGTTGCGCCAGCAGCTCGGCCGGCGCCGCTACGAGCGGCTCATGAAAGCCCTTTCGATCGTTTACGGCATCGAGCCCTACGTCGTTCTGAAGGACATCTGGGGATCGCGCGATCGCGAGGTCGAGGAGATCGCCTGCTGGATCGTCGACGCCGTCATCGATGCGGCGCTGCGCGAAGTCGCCAGCAAGGGTTGAAGGACAGCCAGGCTCGCTCCGCGCACCTTGCCGACCCGCCGGCAGGCTGGCGACCCGGAAAAGTCAGAAGCCGAAGTCGCTCAGCCCCGGATGATCATCCGGCCGGCGGCCGAGCGGCCAATGATATTTGCGATCGGCCTCGGCGATCGGATGCTCGTTGATGCTGGCGATGCGCCGATTCATCAGGCCGTTGGCATCGAACTCCCAGTTCTCGTTGCCGTAGGCGCGAAACCAGAAGCCGTTGTCGTCGCGGTATTCGTAGGCAAAGCGCACGGCGATGCGATTGCCGGCGCAGGTCCATAGTTCCTTGATCAGCCGGTAGTCGAGCTCCCTGGCCCACTTGCGGCGCAGGAAGGCCTCGATCTCGGCGCGGCCGGTGATGAACTCGGCGCGATTGCGCCACTTGCTGTCGGTCGTATAGGCCAGCGCCACGCGCGCCGGGTCGCGGGTGTTCCACGCATCCTCGGCCATGCGCACTTTCTGCGCGGCGGTCTGCTCGGTAAACGGCGGCAAAGGCGGCCGGGTCGCGGGCTCACTCATCCATGTGCTCCCTTGGTGGCGAGCGCGCGTTCGATGCAGTCGATCATGAGCCCACCATCGAACGGCTTGGCGAAGAAACCGAACGCGCCATCGGCTTCAGCCTGCTGACGCACATGATCACGCGGAAAGGCAGTAATCAAAATGACAGGAATGCGATTGCCATTCCCGATAAGATGACGCTGCAGATCGAGTCCGCTCATGCCGGGCATCTGCACATCGGTGATGACGCAAGCTGAAGCATGACAAGCCGATGAGGCCAGGAACTCCTCGGCGGAAGCGAAAGTGGCGACACCGAGGTCCAGCGATGCCAGCAGGTTGCTGAGCGCGTCGCGAACGGCCTCGTCGTCGTCAACGACAGCGACGGTGAGCTTGGAACCGAACATGCGCGGAAACTGCCGTTTCCAGCTGTCGAGCGAAAGCTATACGAACGTTTGCCGCGTCACTGCGATTTGTGCAGCCCCAGGATCTCGGCCATGCGCACAAGGTCTGCAAGCGAGCCCGCCCCCATCTTGCGCATGGCTTGCCCGCGATAGAGCTTCACGGTGATCTCGCTGAGGCCCAGTTCGTGCGCCACCTGCTTGTTCATCAGGCCGCGCGTCACCAGCGTCATGACCTCGCGCTCGCGCGGCGACAGCCGGCCGTAGCTGTCGCGCACAGCGGAGGTGGCCTGTTGGCTGCTGCGGCGCAGGCGATCGGCCTCGATGGCCCGCGTCACGGCGTCGAGCATGTCCTGGTCGCGGAACGGCTTCGTAAGGAAGTCGACGGCGCCGGCCTTCATGGCGCGAACCGACATCGGGATGTCGCCGTGGCCCGTGATGAAGACGATTGGGATATGGGCATTGGCGCTCGCCAACTTGTTCTGGAAATCGAGCCCGCCCATGCCGGGCAGGCGAACGTCGAGCACCAGGCAACCTGGCGTATCGGTAGACGCGTCCTTCAGGAACTCCGCCGCGGAGCCGAACAGCTTCACCTCATGGCCAACCGAGCGAAAGAGATTGCTCAAGGCGCTCCTCATATCCTCGTCGTCGTCCACCACGAAGACGGTAGGCAGCGGTGCCGCTGGCACCTGTGTCGTTGTACGGCTCATGCGATGCGCTCCTCGGCAATCGGCAAGCTGACATGGAAACGGGCGCCGCCTTCCGGCCAGTTGGTTGCCCAGATCCGGCCGCCATGGGCCTCGACGATCGAGCGGCTGATCGATAGCCCCATGCCCATCCCGTCGTTGCGCGTGGTGAAGAAGGCATCGAACAGGCGGCCGAGACTGGCGGCATCGATGCCGGGGCCGACGTCACTCACCGTCAGGACGACGGACTGGGGCTCTTCGGTCGATCGGGCGATATCGATCGCGAGACGACGCGGCCTTGCACTCACGCTGTCCATCGCCTGCATGCCGTTCATCAGGAGATTCATCACGACTTGCTGGAGCTGCACGCGATCGCCCTGCACGAGCGGCAGGCCGTCGGCCGCGTTCACGCCGAGCGTGGCGCGATGGCTCTGCAGTTCGCGGCCGATCAGGAGGGCCACGTCGTTCACGACATCGGCGAGCGATAGCGGGGTATAAGACGGATCGCTCTTGCGCGAGAGGGCGCGCAGCCGGCGCACCACCTCGCTGGCGCGCTGGCCGTTCTTGATCATATTTTCGACGGATGCACGCGCCTGAGCGACGTCTGGAACGGCGCGCCCCAGCCAGCGCAGGCAGGCCTCGCCGTTGGTGACGACGGCGGCCAGCGGCTGGTTGACCTCGTGGGCGATCGAGGCAGTGAGCTCGCCCAGGGTGGCGACGCGCGCAACATGGGCGAGCTCGCGCTGGGCACGCAGCAAGCCGTCCTCGACCTGCCGGCGGTCGCTGATATCGTTGTTGGTCTCCAGGATGGCGCCGGCACGGCCGCGACCGTCGCGTTGCAGGGCCCAGCGGCTGGCGACGACGAGACGCCTGCCGTCGCGGGCCGTATGCACCAACTCGCCTTCCCAGCGCCCGGTCCGCTTCAGCTCCGACATGATGTCGTCGAACGGGGCGGGGAACTCGGTGTGCAGCAGGTCGGCCGCCTTGCGACCGATCGCCTGTTCCGGCCGCCAGCCGTAAAGCTCGGTCGCGGCCCGATTCCAGTAGGTGATGACGTCGTCCTTGTTGCGCACGAAGATCGTGTCGTGCGTGAGATCGAGCAGGCTCGCATGCTCGCGCAACGACGCGATCGTGCCCTGGTGGCGCGCCGCAAGCGCGCCGGTGATGGCGATCGCCACCAGGCTGATCAGGCAGCGCAGGAAGGGACCGCTTGCCGGATCATGTTCGTGGGTGATGGCGTAACTCAGCACTGTGAGGGTCGCACAGCCACCGGCCACGATCAGGATGCCCGTGCGGCCGGCGAAGTCCATCGCCAGCAGCACCACGGCCACGTAGAGCACGGCGACGGCGATATCGAGCGGCGTCACCGTATCGATGACGAAGATTGCGACGGCAACGATGGCCGCCAACAGCGGCATCAGGAGAGATGGGCGGACGGGTGCTGAGGATAATGACAGCATGAGAGAGAGTCTCGCGTTCGCAGGCTATGTGCAACGAGCCGTTGCCCGCCGTCTCTCATACTTAGGTATGGAGCCATGCACCGCGCGTATGAATGGGAAAGTCCCGCAGCAAGGCCTCTATTGGCGCCATCCGATCCTCAAGGCAGGGGAACAGGGGCGTCATGGGTCTGGTCCGCTTCGCGCTGCGATTTCCTTATACATTCTACGTAGCCGCCGCGCTGATTCTGTTCCTTGGCAGCATCGCCGCATGGACGATGCGCACCGACATCTTCCCCGAGATCAAGATCCCGGTGGTGACGGTGATCTGGAGCTACACCGGGCTCAACACGCAGGAGATGGAACAGCGCGTTACCACCTACAGCCAGTACGCCATCTCCGCCAACGTCGGCGGCATCAAGAACATCGAGGCCCAGACCATGGCGGGCCTGTCGGTTCAGAAAATCTACTTCCAGCCCGACGTCAATCTCGACCTCGCCATCGCCCAGATCGTGGCCGGGACCAATTCCATTCGGGCCCTCATGCCGCCCGGCATCCAGCCTCCGGTCGTCGTGCAATTCAACGCCTCGAGCGTGCCGGTCCTGCAGATCAGCCTCTCTTCCGACACGCTGAACGAGCAGCAGCTCTACGACTACGGCATCTACCGCGTGCGCCAGCAGCTCGCGCCCATCCCCGGCGTCACCCTGCCGACCCCGGCCGGCGGCAAGTACCGCCAGATCATGGTCGACATCGACCCTGCCAAGCTGGTGGCCAAAGGCCTGACGCCGCTCGATGTCGTGAACGCCGTCAACGCCCAGAACCTCACCGTGCCCTCGGGCACTGCCAAGATCGGCGACCGCCAATATGTCGTGCATACCAACGAAACACCGGCCTCGATCGACGCGCTGAACGACATCCCGATCAAGGTGGTGAACGGTGCCACCGTCTTCGTGAAGGACGTCGGACAGGCCCATGACGGCTGGCTGGTCCAGCAGAACGTCGTGCGCAAGGACGGCAAGCGATCGATCCTGCTCAGCATCATCAAGAACGGCAACGCCTCGACACTCGAGGTCGTGAATGCCGTCAAAGCTGCCCTGCAGACGATCCGCAAGGCTGCCCCGCCGGGCCTCGAGATCGACGAGCTGTTCGACCAGTCGGTGTTCGTCAAGCAGGCGTTGGTGGGTGTATTGCGCGAGGGCGCGATTGCGGCCGCGCTGACCGCGCTGATGATCCTGCTGTTCCTGGGCTCGTGGCGATCGACGCTGGTCGTGATGATCTCCATTCCGCTGTCGATCCTGTCGTCGCTCGTCGGGCTCTACTTCCTGGACGAAACCATAAACACCCTGACCTTGGGCGGCTTGGCGCTCGCCGTCGGCATCCTGGTCGACGATTCCACGGTCACGATCGAGAACACGCATCGCCTGCTGACCGAGGAGCATCAACCGCTGCCCCAGGCGACCCTGCACGGTGCCGCCGGCATCGCCATCCCCACCCTCGTCTCGACATTGGCGATCAGCTCGGTGTTCACGTCGGTCGTGTTCCTCGACGGGCCGGCGAAGTACCTCTTCACGCCGCTGGGGCTGGCCGTCGTATTCGCGATGCTCGCCTCCTACGGCCTGTCGCGGACCCTGACGCCGATCACAATCGGGCTGCTCACCAAGGGCGAGAGCCACGCGCCGACGACGCACCGTCTCGGCCGCCTGTTCGGCACCATGCACCACGCTTTCGAGCGCGGCTTCGAGGCCATGCGGCGGCAGTACGTCGAGTTGCTGAAAGTCCTGCTCGATCATCGGTTCATCGTGCCATCCATCGCCGTCATCGTGGTGGCAAGCGGCGCCGTGCTGTTCACGCTGGTCGGGCGCGACTTCTTCCCAGTGATCGACGGTGGCCGCATCCAGCTGCATGTCCGCGCGCCTGCCGGCACCCGGATCGAGGCGACCGAGCGCCTGTTCCAGGCGATCGAGGACAGGATCCGCGAGCTCATCCCCGAGCAGGACCGCGAGCTGATCGTCGACAACATCGGCCTGCCGGCGCGCCCCTACAACCTTGCCTTCACCGACGGCTCGACGATCGGCGTCAACGACGGCGTCATCCTGGTGGCGCTGAAGGACGGCCATGCACCGACCGAAGACTACGTGCGCAAGCTGAGACACGAGCTGCCGGCCGCCTTCCCGCAAGCCGTCTTCTACTTCCAGGCGGCCGACATGGTGACGCAGATCCTGAATTTCGGCCTGCCGGCGCAGATCGACGTGCGCACGGTCGGCTACGACCGTGCCAACAACCTCAAGGTCGCCCACGAGCTCAGGCGGCGCATGGCGAACATTCCGGGGCTCGTCGACGCCCATCTGCAGCAGGAAGTCGACGCCCCGTCTTTCCTCGCGGAGATCGACCGCACGCGCGCGGCCCAGCTCGGGTTGAGCGCCAGCACCATCGCCAACAACATCAACGTCAGCCTGAGCTCGTCGGAGCAGGTCTCGCCGAATTTCTGGACCGATCCGACGAGCGGCATCCCTTACTACATCGCCGTCCAGACGCCCGAACGCCAGGTCGCCTCGCTGAACGATCTCGCCAACACACCGGTCTCCACCGCCATCGCCTCCGACACCAACGTGCCGGGCGTACCCGTGCCGGGCCTGCTCAGCAACGTCACCTCGATCCGCCGCGACAGCCTGCCCACGAACAGCAACCAGGCGAACATCCAGCCGGTCTACGAGGTCTATGCCAGCGTGGAGGGTCGCGATCTTGGCCGCGTGTCCGAACAGATCCAGGCGATCGTCGCCGACCTGCAGAAGACGCTGGCGCCCGGCAACACCATCCAGGTGGTCGGCCAGATCCAGAGCATGCACGACTCCTTCACCAATCTCGGCATCGGCCTCGCCTTCGCGGCGGTGCTGGTCTACCTGCTGATGGTCGTCAACTACCAGAATTTCGGTGATCCGCTGGTCGTGCTGCTGGCCCTGCCGGCGACCTTCTGCGGCATCCTCGCCATGCTGTTCGCCACCGGCACGTCGCTCAGCGTTCCCTCGCTGATGGGCGCGATCATGGCCATCGGCGTCGCCTCGGCCAACTCGATCCTTCTCGTGACCTTCGCACGCGAACAGACCCAGGCCGGCGTGAGCGTGCGAGAAGCGGCGATCGCTGCCGGCCATACCCGTATCCGCCCGGTGCTGATGACGGCGGCAGCGATGATCGTCGGAATGGTGCCGATGGCGATCGGCGCCGCCGGCGAGGAGCAGAACGCGGCACTGGCGCGCGCCGTCATCGGCGGACTCCTGTTGGCCACGCCGACAACCCTGCTGGTCGTGCCCTGGTTGTTCGCCAAGTTGCGCAGCGGCGCCGGCCGCCTGAACGGCGCCGTCTTCGAGGAGGTCCCATGAGGTACAGGAGCATATTGATGGGCGCAGCCGTCGCGGCGGTGGTCGCGGGCACGCTCGCCGTGGGCGGATGGAAACTCTACGCCCGCGAGGAGGCAGCGGCAGCGAACGCCGAGTTCCGGCGGAGCTTCGTGCCACGGGTGCGCGTGGCAACGGTCACGCCGACGGGCGGTGAGCTGGTCGTCAACCTGCCGGCCACGACTTCGGCGTTCGCCGCGGCCAACATCCTGGCCCGCGCCAGCGGCTACATCGCCACGCGCTCGGTCGATATCGGCGATCACGTCAAGGCAGGCGACCAGCTCGCCACGATCGTGGCGCCCGAGCTCGACCACCAGATCTCCCAGGCCGAGGCGACGCTCAGCCAGCTCGAGGCGGCCGCCAAGCAGGCGCGTGCCAACCAGAAGCTCGCGACCGTCACCTGGCGACGCGACGAGCCGCTGGTTAAGGAAGGCTGGATACCCAAGCAGCAGGGCACAGTCGACGTGCAGACACTGCGCGCCAACGACGCCGCTGTGAGCGTCGCCGAAGCCAACGTCGTGGCCCAGCAGGCGGCTTTGCAGGTGCTGCACCAGCAAAAGGCCTACCAGAGCGTGGTGGCCCCGTTCGACGGCGTCATCACCCAGCGCAACATCGACATCGGCAGCCTGGTGCAGGCCGACGCCGTCAACAGCACTTTCATGTTCACCATCCTGCAGAGCAACGTCGTGCGCACGCAGGTCTATGTCCCACAGGATGCCGCAAGCGGGGTGACGCCCGGCATCGACGCCGTGATCCGCGTTCCCGAGCTGCCGGACCATCCCTTCGCCGGCAAGGTGACGCGCATCGCCGATGCCCTGCAGCCCGGCACACGTACGCTGCTGGTCGAGATCGACATACCGAATCCTGATGGTCTCCTGTCGCCCGGCATCTACGCCACCGCGGAACTGCACATCCCACGGAAGACAGCGAGCGTCACCGTGCCGGCAGGTGCAATCATCTTCAACCGCAGCGGTGTGCAGGTAGCCGTCGTCGAGGCCGGCGTGGCGCATCTGCGCAAGATCTCGATCGCGCGCGACCGCGGCACCGAGGTCGAGGTCGTGGATGGCGTGAAAGCCGGCGACCGCGTGGTCCTCAATCCCGCCGTCGAGCTCGCTGACGGCGATCGGGTCGATGTCCGCACATGACCCTGGAGTCCTCTTTCTCTCGAGACGTGAGCTTCCCCCATGGCTCACGTCTCGGCGCCGGGCGGCTTCCCCTGCCCCTCCAGCCGCCCGGCGCCCCCTTTTTCAGACTGTATAGGTCACCCCATGACGCGCCCCACCCTGCCCGTTGCGTTCAGTCTGCTCGCGATTGCCGGCATCCTTGTTGTCTTGAGCGCGGCCTTCGCCATGGCTGCCGGATGGCTGCCACCGTACCGGCTCGGACCCGGTGCCATCATCGATGCCCTGGAGGCCCATGACGGCCGGCACCCCGGCTTCCGGCGTGCCCATGCCAAGGGCCTGTGCATCGAAGGGTCGTTCGCGGGAAACGGCAACGGCGCCTTTCTCTCCAAGGCTGGGATCTTCGCCAAGTCCGATAGCCCGGTGATCGGCCGCTTCTCGACCGGCGGCGGCCAGCCTTATGCGCCCGACGGCCGGCTCGCCTTCCGCTCGCTGGCGCTCAGCCTCACCCAGGCAAACGGCGAGCAATGGCGCATGGCGCTGGACGACACGCCGACGTTCCTGGTGGCGACGCCGCAGGCATTCGTCGACTTCCTGCGCGCGACGATGCCTGATCAAGGGACCGGCAAGCCTGATCCTGCCGAGGTCGATGCCTACATGACCCGGCATCCGGAGACCCGCGCCTTTCTGCGCTGGCAACAGGACGCGCCGTTGTCGACGAGCTTCGCCAACGAGACCTTCTACAGCATCAACGCCTTTCGCTTCATCGATGACACCGGCAAGACCTGGATGGTCCGCTGGTCGTTCGAGCCGGAGACGCCGTTCGAAGCGATCGACAAGGCGACGCTCGGCGCGAAACCTGCGAACTTCCTGTTCGACGACGTCATCGCACGGCTTGGCCACAATCCGCTGCGCTGGCACCTGATCGTGACCGTCGCCGAGCCGGGTGACCCGACCGACGACGCGACCAAGGTGTGGCCGGCGAATCGGAGCCGGATCGATGTCGGCACACTCGTGATCGACCGCGCATTGGCCGAAGAGAACGGCGACTGCCGGAACATCACTTTCGATCCGCTGATCCTCCCGTCCGGCATCGCGCCGTCCGACGACCCTCTGCTGCCGGCGCGCACCGGCGTCTACGCCTCGTCGCTGGCGAGACGCGACGGCGAGCACGGCAAGCCGAGCGCCCTGGCCGACGATCCCCAGGCACGGAGGACACAGCCGTGACACCATCCGCAACGCGTTTCCCGCTGGCGCTCCGGCTGCTGCATTGGCTGATGGCCGTCTGCATCCTGACGATGCTGTTCATCGGCGTCGGCATGGTGTCGACGGTGTCTGAAATACGGACCTGGCTGGTCGATCTGCACAAGCCGCTCGGCATCGTGATCCTTTGCCTGGCGGCGATCAGGCTGTGCATTCGGCTGATCTATCCCGCGCCCGCATTGCCAGCCGACCTGCCTATCCTGCAGCGGATGGCGGCGCGCCTGTCCCATCTCTTGCTCTATGTCCTGATGTTCGCCCTGCCGCTCGTCGGCTGGGCCATGCTGTCGGCCGGCGGATATCCGGTCCAGCTCTTCGGCTCGCTCGTGCTCCCGCCCGTCACGCCCATCGACGGGCGGCTGTTCGCCTTCCTGCGCCAGGCTCACACGGTTCTCGCCATGACACTCTTCGCCACCATGCTCGCGCACCTGGCGGCGGCGCTATTCCATGCCTGCGTGCGGCGCGACGGGGTGTGGCAGGCCATGACGCTGGGGCGCGGTTAGACGCGCGTCACATGCCGTGCGTGCGCGAATAGCGGCTTCTGTCCGCCGGCTGCCAATCGTTCAGCACTTCCGCCTTTGGCTTGAAGATCTCGACCTTCAGCGGATAGCACCTCGCCGTGTCGCTCGAATGACTGCTGCTGCAATCGCCGCCCGGACAGGCGGACAGGGCGCCCAGCAGGTCGATCTCGGCAAAGAACTCGATGAAGTCGCCCGGGCGCACCGGGCTGGCCTTCATGAAATACTGGTGCGTATCGCGCGTAAAGCCCGTGCACATGAAGACGTTCAGCACATCGTGAACATGACGCTCCGCGGCAGGCAGAGCCAGCCCTTCGTGGCCGGCGAGCGCGCGCGTGAGGTTGGAATGGCAGCAGTGATGATACTCGTCGCCGCCCAGCAGGAGCTGGGTGTAGGGATCGCACCGCGTGCCGATGACGTCGTGCACGCCGCCGCCATCGTCGTCCCAGCCGTACCAGTCGAGCGTGTCGTGGGTGATGGTCGCCATCGGCCTCAAGTTGGGCAGCGTGCTCCACAGCCTGTCGCCCGTACTGACGTGAGTGGCGTGCAACGCGCGCGTCTTGCCGCTGAAGAAGCGCTCCGACAGGTCGTTGGCGTTCCACAGGTTCAGATCGCCGACCTGCGGTCCTTCGATGCTGACGATCCTGAAGAAGTGGCCGCCCGCGACCTCGAACGTCCTCGCTTCGCGCGGCGGCACGATGGTTTCGCCGATCTTGTTCAGCCCTTGTCGTGCGGATTCGTAGAACTGCCGGTCGTATGGCGGTACCTTGTCGACCGAATAGCAGACGACAGCCGGCGCTCTACGTCGTACTTCTGCATCGCTCGGCGCGACGTTCACAGGGAATGATTTCACCGTTCGCTCCTGGATATAGCGTGAAGCAATAGCGGAGTAGGAAGACCGGTCAATGGAGACCATTCCCGCCCGTCGCGGCAAGGCGGCCCACGTGAAACGGGGCCAGTCGATTCGTATCGTCAACACGCATGGCTCCCAGGTCGTCGACACCTGGGCTTTCACGGCGGGCATGCTGACCGAATTCATGTCCATGGAGCATACGCGCGCCACGCTGACCAGCTTGCGGCCGCAGGTCGGCGACGGGCTCTACACCAACCGGCGGCGCAAGATCCTGACCATGACCGAGGACACCAGTCGGGGCGATCACGACACGCTGATCGCGGCCTGCGACAGCGAGCGCTACATCCTGCTGGGCGTGAAGGAGTATCACGACAACTGCACGGACAACCTGTTCGCCGCGATGCAGGCGCTCGGCCTCACGCCGCCGGAATGTCCGAGCCCGCTCAACCTCTTCATGAACATTCCCTGGACTGCCGACGGCAGGCTCTCCTTCGACCCACCGACCTCGCGACCGGGAGATCACGTCACCCTGCGCGCGGAGCTCGACTGCGTCGTCGCCATGTCGGCCTGCCCGCAGGACATCCTGCCCATCAACGGACGGACCGGCGCGACGACCGAAGCACACTACGAGGTCCTGGACTGAACGATGACCTTCTCGATCGCCGGAAGATGCGCCCGGACCGGCATGCTGGGCGCCGTCGTCACCACCTCATCGATGGCAGTCGGTGGGCGCTGCGCCTATGCCGAGGCCCATGTCGGGGCCGTGCTGACCCAGCACCGCACCGATCCTCGGCTCGGACCCAAGATGCTGGCGCGCCTGCGCGAGGGCATGGCTCCCGCCGACATAATCCGCAGTTTCGAGAAGACCGAGCCGGGTCTCGGCTGGCGGCAACTAGCGCTCATCGACGCCAAGGGCCAGGCGGCGTTCTTCAACGGCGGCAACATCTATTCGATATTCAGGGGTCGCGTCGGCAGCGATTGCGTGGCAGCGGGAAACATCCTGCGCAATACCGAAGTGGTCGATGCCATGGTGCAGAGCTTCGAGGCCAACGAGGCCGAGCCGCTGGCCGAGCGCCTGATGCGCTCCATCGAGGCGGGTGATGCCGCCGGCGGCGAACTGAAGCAGATCAAGTCGGCCGGCCTCGTGGTGGCACACGAGGAGAGCTTTCCCTTCGTCGACCTGCGCGTCGATCTCAGCCCACGGCCACTGCAGGAGCTGCGCTTCCTGTGGGAACTCTACCAGCCGACCGCCGACGAATATGTCGTCCGCGCCGTCAATCCGGACGGAGCGCCACGTCCGCTCTGAAGCTCAGCCCCGCCGATGCAGCGCGGTGCGGCTGCGCCGGACACCCACCACGAGCAGCGCAGCGGCAACCACCGCGGCCAGCACCAGTCCGATGTGTCGCCACGCCGAGCCAGCCATCTTCTCGACCCAGCCCATGATCCGCCGCTGCCAGAACGACTTCGCCGCCTCGAAATCGGGCGGCGGGCACGTCCGGCCAAACGCTTTCGCCCACGGCTGATAGGCGCCAGTCGACACATAGCGTTGATAGATAGCCTGAGCTCGGGCTTCGTCACTGCTGGCGAAGGCATATCGCGCCGCCCAACAGAGCGTGGCGGCGTAGGCCTGCGATCTTTGCGGCAGCAGGTCGGCCGCTGCGAGCGCCCGTTCGGCGGCAATCGGCCGATAGTGGAACCGGGTATCGGGCTTGGGAGCACTTGCAGCAAAACGGCTTGCCTCGTCCGATCCGAGCAGCGGACTCGGTGGTTTGTCCTCACCGCTTGGGCTCGCCTGGCCGATGCCCGAGGGGAAGTTGCCGTCCATCACAGTTTCATCGGGCGGGCCTTCCGTTCCCATCAGCCCCATGCCCTTCACACGGGTCATCTGGGCAAGCTTGAACAGAGCTTCGGCCCGAGTGACTCGTTGCCACGGCCATTCCGGCCAGCCCGGTCGCGCAGCCTCGACAGCGGCGAGGTATTCGCGCGCATCCTCGACATCGGCGCGGTCCCGATCACGTTCGTCCGCTGTCGAACCCGTCGCCCGCGGCGGAAAGTAGGAGACCGCCTCGTTTGTCCGACCGACCCGGACCAGCCGCCGCGCCAGCAAGGCGCGCAGGTTCGCAACAGGATCGGGCTCATCCGACCGAGCCTGCGGCGCCGGCGGAATCGGCAAGCCGTCGACGAACGCCTTGAGCTCATCGACGGTCAGCACGCGTTCGGCGACGTAGATGACGTCACCCCAGTAGGTCGCCGCAACAGGGAACAGCAGCTGCAGGGAATCGCGATATTCCCCCTGACTTAGTCGCATGACCGCGACTTCCCCGCGCAGTCGGGTTTTGGCGTCCTGGTCGAGCGACGTCGCCGCCGGGCCGTCTTGCCCGACCGCCGTCAAAGCAGCTGTCCAATCCTTCACGGCGTCAGCGCGCTCGCCGCGACGCAGCGCCAGCTTGGCGCGCACCCACAGCCCCAATGGCTGGCTGGCCTTTTCCGACAGCTTCTCGGCGAGATCGTAGCGGCCCGCCTGATACGCCAGGGCGGCCAGACGATCGAGGTCGGGCCCGGGCGCGGGCGCGGGCTGCGACAGGACGGCTTCGATCGTAGCGGCAACAATCGCGTCGATATTCTCCATGTCCCAGGTGTAGTCGGGCTGTTTCGAGGCGATGTAGGCCACGAGCAGTCGGCGAACGATCGGTTCGGCGAGGATGCGGCGGAGATCGACGTTTGGACCCATCAGCAGTCGAGCCACCTCGCCCAGTGACAACAGACCAACCTTCGATCCGCGCCTGGCCTGCTCGGCGTACAGGCGGACGGCATTTGCGATCAGGCGAGGAGCGGCCGCATCGTCGTTCGCGGACTCCGGCACGGGCCAAGGCGACTCGACCAGGCCCGACTCGATCAGATCCAGACGTGCCTCCTCGCCGAAGCTTGCAACCGCGAGACCCATGGGATCCGGAGCACCTGCCTCGGCATAGCGGCGCACCGCCTGGAAGTCGGCGCGCGCCGGCGCAAACTGCCCCAGGCGCTGGTTGATGCGACCACGCATGTAAGCCGCCGTGACGGCGCGAACCTTCCTCTGTTCGGCAGGCAGGCGATCGATCGCCTGAAAGTAGGCCATCGCCGAGTCGAGACGATCGGCGTGATATTCGGCAGCGCCGGCAAGATAGTCGGCCACTGCGACGGGAAGACCCGCCGCGGCCGCCTTCGCCGCATCGCCGCTGTCCGCGCGTCGCGCCGCCTCGAGGCGGGCCACGAGCCCGTCGTTCGACGCGGCCGGCATGAGGCCCTGCCACGCACCGGATTGGATTTCCTCGCGCTCAGCGTTAAAGGCCTCGTCGTCGACGGGCCTGTCGGACTCGACCGTGCGCAGACTATCCGTGGGACCTTCGACAAGGCGCGACATCTCAAAGGCGAAGTTGAGCTCGACGGGCGCGTTCACCGTCTCCTCGCGACTGTCCAGCAGCTGCCAAGGGAAGTTCGGCCCGCAGGCGAGTGCTACTCCAATGCAAGCCGCGACCAGCAGGGCAGCCACGCCGATTCTAGTGGACGACATCGAGCACCCTTTCCGGTGCAGCGCACCGGGCCCAGCCTATGATGCGTTTGCGATTGGCGCGCAGCCGGCCGTTGCCGGTCGCCTCGAGCACCAGCGGTCCACCGGCAGCGGCGAGCCTGAAGCCATTGGCGCCGTCCGCCGCCTCGCACCCCGGTCCGAGCCGAACCTGGCGGGGCAATGCGGTATCGACAGGTCCGTCGTTCGACAAGGTCACGGTCCAGAGGCCAGCGCGCTCCGCTGGCACCAAACCCGCACTCAGCCGGGCCGGCGGCAGCTCACCCGCGATCACCGCCCGCCATGTCTGCAGGCTCCAGGCGCGCGAGTCGGCTTCGGTCGGCAGCCGGAACCAGGCGATGCCGACCAGGCCTTCCGGCGCGCCAAGCCGCATCGCCTTCAGGAATTTGAGGACGGCCTCGGGCGAAGCGGTGAGCAGCTCGCCGCTGGTCGCGCCGGCGCGCAAGGGCATCTCGCCCTCGACGCTCGCCAGCCGTCCGTCCGGCCTCCAGGTCACGCGTACGTCATAGGCGGGAAGCGCCACTCGGAACGGTCGTCGAACACGCCGGTCGAACTCGTGGACCCAACGCTCGGCCTGGTCCGGGTCGAACAGGCCGCGGCGCGGATCGTCCACGGCGTGGACCTGCAGGACGATCTCGTCGAGATCCCTCGTCAGCCGCTCGAGCTGGCTGGAAGTCATCCAGGTCGGCAGAGCCGTGATCGAGAGTTTCAGGGTCGACGTCAGGCGTGACTTGAGCGCGGCAAGGAAGCGGGTGTAGGTCGCGAGCTTGGAGGTCGGGCAGTCATAGTCTATCTCGACGCCGGCGAGCGCCGCCGACACCGGCTCGATCTGCGCCATGACCTGGTCGACCATCGCCGTTACCCGCGCCTCGTCGAGTCGACCGTCGATGCGGATCACGCCGATCACCGGCCGCTGCGTCGCCCGGACCTCGGGCCAGGGAACGCCGACTTTCGTCCACCGGCCCGACGCGTCGGCTTCGGCCAGCAGCAGACGCCAGGCGCGAACAATGTCGGACGAGCGGCTGACGCTCGAAATCACATGAGGCGTCCAGGCCCGCTGCCAGACATAGGCATCGTGAGGCAGGGACGCCGCCGAGGCGCGAATCTGGGGCACCGAACCCGACAATCCGATCACGCACAAGAACAACGCGGCGATCAACCGCATGACGCCTTCCTCTGGAGCCGTCACCGGCCCACCTGAAGTCTACACCATCTCGCAGAGAGATTCCCTCGGCCTCGCCAGGCGGGCGATGCGCGCGGCCCGGCTTGGTCGACGGATGCGAGCTGGGATATCATTGGCCGGCTTGTCTTTCGGGAGCCTGCCATGACGCTCGCCACTGCCACCGAAACCATCTCCGGCCCGCTCAGCGCCGTCGATCACGTGCGCGCCATGAGCGAGTACGGCCGGCGCGCCGAGGCGCGGGCCTATGCGCTGGGCAATCGCGGACCGATCCGCGTCGGCGCCGACGGCAAGCTGCTCCCCGAGATCCTCGAATCGTATTGGGAAAACGGCTTCTACGTCTTTCAGGGTGTCACAGGACCTGAGGAACTCGCCGAACTGCGCGCCGACATCGACGCCGTGCTGTCGCGTGCACCGGTCACGCCGGATGCGACGGTCGATCGCCAGGGACGGCAGGCCACCGAGCATGGGATCCTGAAGCCGCCCTATCGCTGGGCCAAGCCGTTGAGCGATCCCGTCGGCGGCACCGACGCCAACAACGGCCGGCATCCGGCGGCCATGCTGCAACCCGAGCCGGGCAAGGACGCGCCGACCTGGACCATCGAGCTGCTCGACGGCAACCTTCATCTGAGCGATGCCTGCCTGCGTCTCTACGGCCATCCTGGATTGCTGACGGCCGCGGCCTCGATACTCGGCGACGATTTCGTGCCCTACAACGAGGTGACCTTCGTCAAGGAGCCGGGCCTCGGCCCGTCGGTCGCCTGGCATCAGGACGGCACGACCCACTGGAATGCAGCCGACTGGGACCAGGGCGCGCACGGCTTCAACTTCATGACCCAGCTCTATCCCAGCACGGCGGCCAACGGCGTCTGGGTGCTGCCGGGCAGCCACAAGCGCGGCAGGGCCGACATCAAGCGGATGGTAGCCGACAGCGGCTCGGACCGCATCGAGGGCGCGGTGCCGATGCTCTGCGAAGCCGGCGATACGATCGTGACCAACCGCCAGCTGGTGCATGGCTCCTTCGCCAACAGCTCGCCCGATCGCCGCATCACGCTGAATGCCGGATTCTTCCCGCGCAAGCGCGTGCTGAACGTCACGACGCGACGCCTGAACGGCAAAGTCGAGACCTACGACCAGGCGCGCATCGAAGCGCGTACACGCATCCTGCAGATCGCGATCGACGCGCGCCGGCAGCGCTTTCCGCACGAGACGCCCTACGCTTACCGCCCGCTGGTGGGCCGCGAGCACGAGAACCGCTGGAACGAGGCGACTCGCGCCAAGGTGCTGAAGAACTACAACCAGCTCGACATGTTCATCTGACCACAGGTGAGAACAGACCCGATCACCGCCGCTTGACGGTGATACCGGCGGCCTCGCGATCCCAGGTGCGGTCGGTGATGCCGCGTTCACGCAGCTTGTACTTCTGTATCTTGCCGTTCTCCGTCGCCGGCAGGACGTCGACGAACTCGAGGAAGCGCGGCACGGCGAAGTAGGGCATGCGCGCCTCGCAGAAACGGATGATCGCGACCTCGTCGAGCCTGCTGCCGGGCTGACGCACGATCGCTGCCATCACCTCGTCCTCGGCGAGTTCCGAGCGCACGGGATAGGCGGCGGCGGTGGCGATCTCGGGGTGGCTCAGCAGCACCTGCTCGACCTCGAAGGAGGACACGTTCTCGCCGCGCCTGCGGATTGCGTCCTTCAGGCGGTCGACGAACTTGTAGTAGCCGTCGGGCTCGCGGATGACCCGGTCGCCACTATGGAACCAGAGGTTCCGCCAGGCCTCGACCGTCTTTTCCGGCGTGCCGAAATAGCCGGTGGCGAAGGCGAAGGGCGCCTCGGCGCGCAGCATCAGCTCGCCCGGCGTGCCATCCGGCACCTCGTTGTCGTCGTCGTCGACGACCCGCGCGGCGAAGCCCTCGAACAGGCGGCCCATGGTGCCCGGCTTGCACTCGGCGATCGGCGAGCCGATCACGAAATTGGTCTCGGTCGATCCGTAGCCGTCGAGCAGCGCGATGCCGGTGCGTCTGGTGAAGTCGGCATGGAAGTGACCGGGTACGCCGGGCGCCAGCGCGATGCGCGTGCGATGTTGCTGCTCAGCGGCCTCGGGCTCGCGCGACAGCAGGATCGGCACCATCGCGCCCAACAGATAGGTCACCGTCGCGCGCCGCGCCGCCAGCGTGGTGAAGAAGGCCGAGGCCGAGAAGCGGCTTTCGAAGATCGCCGTCGCGCCGGTGATCAGCGCCTGAAAGAGGGTGTTGAGCGCATTGGTGTGGAAAAGCGGCAGAGTGGTGCAGAGGATGTCGTCGCCGCTGACGCCGAGCAGGTGCGCCGTGTTGACGCCCCACCAGAAGAACTGCGCATGCGGGCAGCACACGCCCTTCGACGGGCCGGTGGTGCCGGAGGTGTACAGGATCGCCAGCGTGTCGCTCGGCCGGACCGACGCTGCGGGCTCGACTTCGCCCAATGCCGGCAGAGGCCGGGCGATCGGCGGCACATTCGCGCCGCCCGGCGGATCGATGATCCAGATCATCTGCAGAGGCAGGGTCGCGAGATCGATATGCTCCAGCGCGCCCAGCAAGGCGGCCTCGAGCACCAGCAGCCTGGCGCCGGAATTCTCCAGGATGTGGCGCAGCTGCAGGCCGCGCGAGGCGGTGTTGATCGGTACCAGGATGACGCCGAGCCAGGCGGCGCCGAGGAAGATCTCGACGAACTCGTGCCGGTTCTCGCAGATCAGCGCCACGCGATCGCCCTGACCTACGCCCGCGGCACGCAGCCGGCCGGCCGAGCGCGCCGCGATCTCGGGCGCCTCGGCAAAGCTCCAACGCTGCTCTCCCGCCTGCACCAGCGGCCTGGCGCCGAATTTGTTGGCCTGAGCCTGCAGCATGACCGGCACGCTGCGATCGCCGGGGGCGAAGAAGCGGCCGGCATCGAGCGGTTCACGCGTCGTCATTGCGGCATCCATCGGTCAGCTCTTCACATGAAGGTCGAGGTTGCGCTGCAGCAGGGTCAGGTTCTGCAGCAGCTCGGATTGCGCCTCCGAGCTCAGCTCGCCCAGGATCGACACCACCCACTCCTCGTGCCGGTGCGCCATGCGCAGGAAACTGTCGCGGCCCTTGCGCGTCAGCCGCACGATCATGCTGCGGCGATCCTTGGGATCCTCGCGGCGCGTCACCAGGCCGGCCCCTGCCAGCTTGTCGACCAGGCCTGTGATGGCGCCGTTCGAAACGATCAGGCGGCGAGACAGCTCGGACATGGTGAGGCCGTCGGGGAAACGTTCGAGCTGGGACATCACGTCGAAGCGCGCCATCGACGTCTTGAACTCCTTGCGCAGACGCTGGCTCAGGATGCTCTCCATCTTCATCGAACAGGAGATCATGCGCAGCCACAGCCGGAGCTCGAGATGGCCTTTGCCGACGACCGGCATTTCCAGGCTCAGGGGATCGCGCATTCGAGGCGCTGCCGGTTTGACGATGACGTCGCTCATGGCAACTCCTTCAGATGACGAGGGTGCCGACACTGGCACCACCGCAGACATAGAGGACCTGGCCGGTGACGAACGAGGACTCGGCGGACGCGAAGAACAGCACGGCATTGGCGACGTCCTCGGGCCGGCCCAGCCGCTTCATGGGGATGGCGCTGGCGAGCGCGGTTTCGCGTTCGCTGCCCGCCGGCACGATCTCGTGGAACATTTGCGTGCCCTGAATCGGGCCGGGCGCCACCATGTTGACGGTGATGCCGTGCGGCGCGAGTTCCAGCGCCCAGGTGCGGCCCATTCCGATGATGCCGGCCTTGGTCGCCGAATAGGCGGTGCGGCCATGCGCTCCCAGCGCGGCGCGCGAGGAGATCAGCACGACGCGGCCGAAGCCCGCTTCCTTCATGCCGGGCAGCACGGCCGACAGCAGCGAAAGCGGCGCGCCGAGATGGAGCTGGGCCAGCGCCGCGATATCGCCTGCCTTCGCCTGCTCGATCGGGTTGGGCCGGATGACGCCGGCATTGTGAACGATGTGCGTGACGCGGCGGTCGCGCGCGATCTCCTGGGCGACCTGCGTGGTCGCCTCGGCATCGAACAGGTCGACGGCACGGCTTTCCAGATTCGCGTGCGACCAGCCGGGCTTGTCCAGCGCCAGCGACACGACGCGATAGCCGCGCGCGAGCATTGCCTTGGCGATCGCGGCGCCTATGCCGCCGCTGGCGCCGGTGACGATGGCGGTGGGGGTGGCGGTGCCTTCGCTCACGCGGCACTCCGCGGGACCAGCGCGAGCACGCGCAACGGGCTGCCCGAACCGCGGCGGATCTTCAGAGGCGCGGCGAGGACCACGGAGCCTGTCGGCGGCAGAAGATCGAGATTCGTCAGGCACTGCAGGCCGTAGCGGCCCTTGCCATGCATATAGTAGTGCGCGGGGTAAGGCGGATTGAAATGGAAGGCCTGGCCCGCATCGGTGCCGATCGTTTCGGTGCCGAGCCCATGGACGTCGCGCTCCTCCACCAGGAAGCGCACGACCTCGGGACACGGCCCCGGCGTGTGCTGGCCGTCCTCGCGCATGTTGACGTACTCGCGTCCGGAGCGCTTGGACCAGTCGGTGCGCAACAGCACCCAGTTGCGTGACGGGATGCGGCCGTGCTGCTTCTCCCACGCTTCGACATCCGCGACGGTGAGCTCGTAATCGGGGTTCCTGGCCGACTGGCTGGAGATATCGATGACGACGGCCGGGGCGATGAAGTCGCCGGGCGGAATCGTGTCGACCGAGTTGTGCGGCAGGTCCTTGCCGGAGATCCAGTGCACCGGCGCGTCGAAATGCGTGCCGGTATGCTCGCCCATGGAGATGTTGTTCCAGTACCAGGCCGAGCCGCGCTCGTCGTAGCGTGACACCTCCTCCATGCGGAAGGGCGCGCACTGGCCAAGCTCGGGCGGCATGACGATTGTTGGGAATTCCGGCGTCAGCGTATGGGTGAGATCGACGACGTCGATCTCACCCTGGGCAATGGCGCCGGCGAAGGCCAGCAGGTTGGAAGAGACCATGTCGCCGCTCCTGCTCACGAGCCGAGCTCGCGCTCGAGCGCCTTGGGACTGACGGCGAGGCGCGCGCGGATGTCTTCGGCGATGTCGCCGACGAAAACGTCTTCCAGGCCCTGCTGCAGGGCGCGCACGGTCGCGTTGGCCAGTGCCGACGGCGCGACCTTGGGCGGCGGTACCGCCTGGTACCATTCGGTCTCCAGCGGACCGAAGAAGACGTTCAGCACCTTCACGCCGCCCGGCCGCAATTCGGCGCGCAGGGACTGGGCCGCCGACAGGCAAGCCGCCTCGGTCGCCGAGAAGGCTCCGTAGGCGGGCCAGTTCGCCAGGGCGTAGACCGACAGCAGATTGACGAAGGCCGCCGCTGAATTGACGCCGTCGGCGCCGCGCGCGCGCAGGACGGGACCGAAGGCCTGGGCGAGGCGCGTCAGGCCGAAATAGCGCACCTCCAGCTCCTCGCGCGCCACGGTGAGTCCCTTGCGCTCGATGATGCCGCCGGTGCGCACATGCTCGGCGGTGTTGATCAGGATATCTACACGCGGGGCGTACTCGCCGGCGCATTCGTTGACCGAGATCGTGTCGGTGAGATCGAGCGCCACGATCTCGACCCGTTCGAGCTTCCTGAGCTTCTCCTCTCCGGGGAACGGCTTCCAGGGATCGGCGATGCCGACGAAGACCACGCTGGCGCTGGCTTTGGAGCAGGCTTCGGCGAGCGCCTGGCCGACGGCGGTGCGGCCGTCGGTGATCAGGACGCGGCGAAACTTGGGGTCGCAGGTGAGCTCGCGCCACTGCGGGTCGTCGGCCATGTTCGGGGTGTCCTCCGCCGGAAGCGCCATGACGATGGCCTGACCCGACTTGTCGATCTTCAACTGCAATCGTGTCCGCTCACCCTCGCGCAGATCGCCGTGCAGATGCGCAACGATCGAGGGGCCGGCATCGAGCCGCACCGTGCCGATGCGCCACGGCATGCGCTCGCGGAAATAGACGTCGGTCGAAGTGCGGATCGTCGTCTCTGCGAGCAACGTGCCGCGATTGTCGACGTCGGCGAACGGCAAGCGCGCCGACAGGCAGCGCGGGCAGGCATCACGCGGCGGATAGATCACCGCAGCGCAGTCGGCGCAGACCTGCAGCCGGAAGCGGCCTTCGGCGGCGGCCTCCGTCAGGCCGAGCGCGGTGCGGCTGCGCAAACCCTGCGGAAGAAGAGGAACGCGCGTCTTCTTTAGCGGATTCTTGCGCCTGGGACGGACCAGCGGCTCGGTCATGCGTTGCCTCCCGCCAGCAGCGCAGCGCCGCTCGCCAAGCCGCGATCGTAGGTGATCATGCCGAAGCCCGAGACGAGCCCGATCCTGGCGTCACGCACCGCCGCGCCGATCGTCGCGCCGGTAAGCTGGCGCACCGCTTCGACGAGGCCGAGAAACCCGCCGGCCGCGCCCGCCTGCCCGACCGAGAGCTGGCCGCCGGAGACGTTGTGCGGGAACGTGCCGTCGGCAGTGAGAGTGTGGGATCGGACGAACTCGGGCCCCTCGCCCTTGCCGCAGAAGCCCAGGTCTTCCATCTGCATCATGCAGATCACCGGGTAGTCGTCGTAGGTCTGCACGAAATCCACATCCTCCGCCGTCACGCCCGCCATTGCGTAGAACTCGTCGATGTCGAGCGCCCAGCCGCCGCGATATTGAATCGCATCGTCAGGGAACGCGTTGTGCCGCTCGATGGTGGCCAGCAGCCGCGCGAACGGAAGGCCGAGCGAACGCGCCGCATCCTCGCGGCAAACCAGGAAGGCCTCGGCGCCGGCACAGGGCATGACGCAATCGAAGAGATGGATGGGATCGGAGATGGCGCGTGCGCCGAGATATTCGTCGAGCGTCAACGGCTTCTTCATCAGCGCATGCGGAAATTTCAGCGCATTGTCGCGTTGGGCGACGCAGATCTTGCCGAAGTCTTCCCGGGTGGCGCCGTAGTGCTTCATGTAGTTGCGCGTGATCAGCGCGAAGCCCGAATTGGGGCCTCCCGAACCGTACGGATAGACGGCGTCCTGGGCGAAACGCGAGAACGTCGACAGCATGCGACGGAACGAATCCACCTGGTTGGTGTCGCCGGCGACGCACACCACGAACTCGGCATCGCCGCACTGCACCGCGCGCGCCGCCCGACGCAGCGCGACGACGCCGCTGGCCCCGCCCAGCGGCACGTGATCGAGCCAGCGCGGTGTCAGACCGAGATGCTGCGTCAGTCCGACTGCGGTATCGGGCCCGACAGTGAAGCTCGACAGCGAAAGACCATCGATGTCGGCGCTCGCGAGGCCTGCCTTCCTGACCACCTCACGCACCGCCCGGCCCACCCACCAGTGGGCCGAATTCGTCGAATAGCGCCGGTAGGGAACCGTGACGGGGGCGGCCACGACGATGCCGTCGTAGGGCTCGCGCTTCGGTCGTTGCCTGCCGCTTGCCATGGCCGGTCAGACGAAGAGCTGGATGCTGCCCAAGGCGGCATCGCAGTTGATGAGATCGACGCGCTTCAGGCGGATCTTGAGTTTGCCGTCGACGGTGGTGAGGTGATGCGTCACCCAGGCAGCGTAGAGCGTCTGCTCGTCGGCCCGGCTCTCGACATAGTGCAGGGGCGTCCAGGTGACGTAGCGCCGTTCGCCGTCGTCGCGTTCGTCGACCTGCGGCGTCTGGAGCATGTGATGGCAACGACTTTTCGGGCTCTGGCTGTAGGTTGCCTTGCCCTTCAGCCGGTCAATGCGGATCCTGAGCAGCAGCTTGTCCTCGTACATCAGCGAGGTGGTGAGCCTGGGATCGGTCTGTCCCCATTCGACCGGCATCCAGTAGCGGCCATCCTCGGTGAACAGGTCGAGCCAGTCCTCCAGGCGCTGCTGGTCGAGCAGCCGCGCCTCGCGCACGACGAAATCGACGAGCTGCTGGTCGCTGGGTACGGCGCTCATCGACGTCACAGGCTCATGGTCATGAACTTGGTCCAGGCGCGGAACTGGTTGCGCATCTGCGACTCCGACGTGCCGTCGGTGACGACGTTGCGCTGCTGAGCTTCGTCCGGCGCATAGAGGCGCTGGATGTTGACCCATTCGTTGCCGTTGCTGGCGAGGCCCGCCTGGGCGCGTTCGTAGACTTCAAGGTCGTCGTGGCCGACGACGGAAGTCGGGGCGTTGATCAGGCGGTTGTACATCACCGTCCGTTCCAGGAGCATGTCCGGCGCACCGACCAGCCTGTAAGTCCAGGATTCGACCAGCGTCTTGTCGGCGGCGATGGGCTTGAAAAGCCTCAGCAGCTGGATCGGCCCTTTCAGCATGACGTTGGGGAAGTAGACGGTGTTGTGGCGGTTCTCGCCCAGGATTGCCTTGGCGCGTTCCTCGCCATAGGCCGCCACCATCTGCTCGAAATAGCCGGGCACGGCAGAGTAGTCGGAATGGATCGAGTGCGACACGCCGGTATGGCCGTGGCCATTGTCCCAGACGCGGATACCCATGCCTTGGAAGAACTCGTACGAGCTCATGAACGGCGCGTAGATCTCGACCGCCATCGGTTTTTTGGCCCCGGCGGGCGCACCCTTCCACACTTCGATGGCGGTGCCGGCCGACGACTGGTGCGCGATCATGGGATGGCAGGTATCGGTCTGGTTCTCGACCAGCATCTTCCAATTGCAGTCGTGCATGTAGCGCAGCACGCCGCCCGCAACCTCGAGCTTACCGACCGGCGAGCGGTCGATCATGTTGTCGAGGCTTGTCAGCGCCTGGCCGAAGAATTCCTCGAAGCCCAGGCCAACGTCGTTCAGCTTGCCGAAGACGAAGCCGCGGTAGTTTTGCACATGGCGCACCGGCGTGATGCCGCGCGCTGCATGGGTGTCAGTGAACCCGGTGCCGTCGTAGCCGGTCTTCAGGGGAACGCCAGCCAGGCTGCCATCGAGCCGGAACGTCCATGCATGGTAGGGACAGCGGATGAAGCGACCGACGTTGCCACAGCTCTCGCCGGTCAGCCGCGTGCCCTTGTGCGGACAGCGATTGTACAGGACCTTTATGCTGCTCTCGCTATCCCGCACCATGATGACGGGCTGCGCCCCGATCGTGGTGGCGTAGTAGTCCCCGACCTTGGGAACCTGGCTCTCGTGACCGACGTAGATCCAGGTGTTGGCGAAGAGATGCTCCATCTCCAGCTCGAACAGCTCCTGGTCGAGGTAGAGGTCGCGATGGACCTCCGTCTCGCGAACGAGCGCCGAGATCGCCTGCCGGTTGCCGCGGTACTTGCTGATCATAGGAAGCTCTCGACTGTCTTGATCGTGTCGCCGAGGGCGCGTCCCTCGGCATCCGCGAGCGCGGCCTGGCGAAGGCGGCGCATCCAGTCGGCCGCATCGGCGCGGCCTTCCAGCTTGCCGGCCATCGCCATCAGGCGCGAGAACTTGCCCTCGCCCGCCTCGTGGGTGTCGGAGTAGCCCTTGACCAGCCGGCGTGCCTCGAGAATTTCGACCGCAAGGGCAACGTCGCGACGGGCCGCCGATCGCGCACGCTCGAGCCAGGCCTCGATATGCGCCTGCTCGCGGCGATGACGCAGCGTGGTGCGCCGGAAGCGGCGCCAGCCGGCCAGAACATAAAGTATTAGGAACCAGCCGATCGTGCCGGTCCGGACCCGCCGGCCTCGATCGACCACGCGGCGCAGAGCGCCGAGGGTGCGCGGGCTCGCTTCGAGCCAGAGCCCGAGCCCGGCCGGGAGGGTGCCGCAGACCTCCTCCATGCGCGGATGCATGAACTCGGTGGCGTAGACGATCTGATCCGACCCGGCGGCCACTTCAGCGCGTACGCGGGCGAAACGGCTTTCGCGAGTCTTGAGATCGGCGACGCGGATCACGTCGTCGTAGGCCATGGCGCGTGCAATCTGCTTGGCCGCGGCCGAGGTCAGCGCGTCGGCGCCGAACGCAGCGAAGGCATCCACGCGATCGAGATACTCGCGCCCATAGGCAACGTCCTGGAAGTCCACGACGCGCGCGAGGCCTGCCGCGACGATGCCGTGCACCGGCTGGGGCAGCTTGCGCGCGCGCTCGACAAGGGCGTCGAAGCCGGCGTCGCCGATCGGCGTCAGTTCGGGAAATACTTTTCTCGCGACGTTGCGCTGCGGTGCGGGCGACGGCGACTTGAGCTCCTCGACGGCCGCATCGCAAGCACGGCCGAAGGCTCGCAGGCTCGCCTCGACGCCGAGCCCCGCCTCGCGAATGGTCGATTCGTAGGCGGCACGCGGAAACGGCAGGGCGCCCGAACCGGCCAGCGCACCGAACAGGGCAGCCGAGATCACGCTCTCCGACTGCTCGGCGATTGCCGCCATGTCGAAGGCAAGGAACAGCTTGCTCGAGGCACGTCCCGCCTCATGGACCTTGGCCGGATCGCCCGCACCGTCGCCGGGAGCGATCTTTTCGCTCACCGCATAGGCGCGGTGCGACGAGGCGATCAGGGTGGTGCGATCGGGCGACACCAGCCCGCGCTGCATGGCACGGCCGGCCTCCATCAGCTCGGCGCCGATCACGATGTCGACCTCGCCGGGCACCGGCATCAACGAGAGCACCGGACGGCGGCCCGAGCCGTCGGATTGGATGGCCTCGACGTAGTAGATCGTGGCGCCGGTCCGTTGGGCGACGCCGGGCACCGACGTCGATTGCACCAGCCAGCCCTGGTTCTCGATCAGCGCCACGATCCAGTCGACCAGCACGCCGCCGCCCTGGCCGCCCATCGCCATCACCGCAATGGCGGTGGGCCGTCGCATGTCGAGCATCGGCGAGGAGACGACAGCGTCCATCGCGAGCCTCAGGCCAGCCGCAGCCGCCGGCGACTGCGCAGGCGCTGGAAAAAGCCGATGACGGCCGCGCGCATCTGCGCCACCCGGCGGTCCCAGCCGGTGGGATTGATGATGATGTCGGCGCGGTAGAAGGATGGGCAGAGTACCGCCGCCTCGGCCACGTCGCCGCAATTGCCGCAGCCGACGCAGGAATTGTCGATCGCGGCGACCGGATCGTCCTTCAAGGGATCGGCGGTCTGCTTGACCGACAGCGAGGGGCAGCCGGAGAGGCGGATACAGGCGTGATCGCCGGTGCAGACATCCTCATCGACCCCGAAGCGCTGGCGCACCATGCGCTCGCCGGCCTTCACGGCCTTGGCGAACAACGGCCGTTCGCGGCGCTGGCGGTTCAGCATGCACTCCGACGATGCCACGATGACTTTCGGTCCGGCCTGCTTCGTGGTCAGCGCCTCCTTCAGCGTGTCGCGCACCCGCGCGACGTCGTAGGTGCGGTCGATCTGGCGCACCCAGTCGACGCCCATGCCCTTGACCGCCTCGGTGATGGCATGCCGCGTCGAACGCGAGCGGTTGGCGGCACGCGACGACAGCAGGTCCTGGCCGCCGGTCGCGGCGGAATAGTGATTGTCGACGATCAGCACCACGCCGTCGCTCTTGTTGAACACGGCGTTGCCGATGCCGGACGTCAAGCCGTTGTGCCAGAAGCCGCCGTCACCCATCATGGCGATGGAGCGCTTGCCCGCCTTGACGTTGAATGCCGACGCGGACGCCGGCCCCAGGCCGTAGCCCATCGTGGTCGTGCCGATATTGAAGGGCGGCATGATCGAGAACAGATGGCAGCCGATGTCGGCGGCGACATGGTGCGGCCCGAGCTCGCGCTCGACCAGCTTCATGGCGGCGAAGATCGGCCGTTCGGGACAGCCGGTGCAGAAACCGGGCGGCCGCGGGGGCACGACCTCGGCCAGCGCGCGGGCGTGCTTCTCCTCCAGCGCGGGCGGCGCATTGGAAGCGCGAACGGACGGAGCCAGCACGTCGGGGATCCATTGCCGCACGAAGGCGCCGATCGCGTCGCCCATGACCTGGGCAGTGTATTCGCCGGCCATGGGGAACAGGTCCTTGCCCGAAAGCGGCGTGCCGATCCCCGCCTGGCGCAGGATCTTGGCCAGTGCCTGCTCGATGAAGTCGGGCTGCCCCTCCTCCACCAGCAAAACCGCCCGCTTGTTGCGGCAGAACTCGCTGATCTCGTCCGGCACCAGCGGATAGGTGACGTTCAGGACATAAAGAGGAATGCGGCAGGTGCCCCAGACGTCAGCCAGGCCAAGGCCTTGCAGGGCGCGCAGCACGCCGTTGTACATGCCGCCCTGCAGGATGATGCCGACGTCGCCGATGTCGCCCGCCACGAACTCGTTCAGTCCGCGCTCTTTGACGAACTTTATCGCGGCCGGCCAGCGCTTCTCGATCTTCTCCTTCTCGTGAGCGTAAGAGGCGGGCGGCAGGACGACACGGCTGGTATCACGTCGGGGCGCCTCGAGCGCATCCTTTACGCTCATCGTTGGCCGCTGATTGGCCTTGGTGCGGAAGCTGCCGCGCACGTGGCAGGCGCGGATGCGCACCTCCAGCATGACCGGAGTGTTCGATGCCTCCGAGAGCTCGAAGCCGAGCTCGACCGAGCGCACGATGCTCTCCAGATCGGGCCGCGGATCGAGCAGCCACACCTGGGATTTCATGGCGTAGGCGTGGCTGCGCTCCTGCATGATCGAGGAGCCCTCGCCGTAATCCTCGCCGACGATGATCAGGGCGCCGCCGGTGACGCCTCCCGACGCCAGGTTGGCCAGCGCATCCGATGCGACGTTGGTGCCGACCGGCGACTTGAAGGTGACGGCGCCGCGGATGGGATACATGACCGACGCCGCGAGCGTCGCCGCCGCCGTCGCTTCGCTGGCGCTGTTCTCGAAATGCACGCCGAGGTCGCTGAGGATGTCCTGCGCGTCGGCCAGCACGTCCATCAGGTGCGAGATCGGCGCGCCCTGATAGCCCGCGACATAGCCCACGCCCGATTGCAGCAGAGCCTTGGTGATGGCGAGGATGCCTTCACCGTGGAACTCCTGCCCGTCGCCGAGCCGGAGGTCCTCTACCTCCTTCGCGAAGGATCTTTCGGCCATTGAGCGTCCCTCATCGCAGCGACAGATATTTAAGGATTGAAGCTTTTCCCTGTCAATCGAGCGCTGCCCGGCCTTGACGATCGTTTTCGAGAAACTTTAGGATTGAAACATCTGGGATTGGGGGGCGGGCTTCTAATGGCTCGACAGGAACTGGTCGATCGCAGCCGCGAAGGCATGCGGCATATGGTCGGGAAGCGGCACCGTGCCCGCCTCGATCTCGATCAGCTTGCTGCCGGTTATGCTGGCGGCAACGCTCGGCGCGTGCGGATGCGCGTGAGGGTCGGCCATCGGCGCGATCACCAGGGTCGGGCAGCGCACCAGCGGCAGGCGCGTCTCCATCACGTAGCGGCCGACGACACGATGGCCTTCGGCGGCCCGCGGCCCGGCCTTCAACGCATCTACGATGAAACGTTCGAGAAGATCGCCGCGGCCTTCGGGATAGAAAGGCTGGCGCCTCGCCCACAATTCCTGGAGATGCCGGCCGTCGCGATGCGCGACGACCTCGTCGATCACGCGCTTGCCGGGCTCCTTCGCCCGCCGTGCCGCATCGACATAGGGGCAGGCCGACAGGACCAGCGCCTCGACCCGGTCGGGCTGCGACGCCGCCATCTCGACGGCAATGGCCGCGCCCGTGTGGTGGCCTACGACGACGGCACGAGAGTGCCCCAGCGCCGACAGCACCTCGTGCGCAGCTGCCGCCCAGGTCTCGATGGAATCGCTCCCGGCCGGCAGCGGCTCCGAATCGCCGAACCCGACCGTATCCATGGCGATGGCGCTATGGCGTGCGCCGAGCAGCGGCAGCACCTCGCGATATTCGTCCCACGAACGTGGCGTCTGGTGCAGCAGCAGGACCGGCCGCCCGGCGCCGCAGGCCGCAACATGCACAAGTCCGGATTTGATACGCACGAAAGAGCGCTCGATCATGTCACTACGGGGTAAGGGCCGAAAAAGGAGACAATGATGAAGAATAGCATTGCGGCAGCAGTCGTCGCCGCCTCTCTGGGGTTCGCCACGGCCGCGCAGGCCGAGATCACGGTCGGATTCATAACCTCGCAGAGCGGACCGGGTTCGTCGATCGGCGTGCTCTACGACCGCGGCATGAAGGCTGCCGTCGAGTATGCGAGCCAGGTTGGCGCCGAGAAGGTCAAGCTGATCCAGCTCGACGACGGTTCGGATCCGTCGGCGGCGACGCGCAACGCCCGCAAGCTCGTCGAGGAGAACAAGGTCGACCTGCTGATCGGCACCTCGACCGCCGCCTCGACCAGCGCCATGGTGCCGATCGCCAACGAGCTCAAGGTGCCGATGATCGCGATCTCGCCGATCAGCGTGGCAGCCAACGAGGCTGGCGACCGTTGGGCGATCGTCATGCCGCAGCCGCCCACCCTGATGGTCAAGGTGGTGGTCGACCGGATGAAGCGCGATGGCGTCAAGCAGTTCGCCTATATCGGCTTCTCGGACGCCTGGGGCGACCTCGTCTACAACGGCGCGCAGAAGCCCGCCGAGGCGGACGGCCTCAAGATGCTGACCAACGAGCGCTACGCGCGGACCGACACGTCGGTAACGGGTCAGGTGCTGAAGATGATGGCGGCCAAGCCCGACGCCGTGCTGCTGGGCGGCGCCGCGACCCAGGGCGCGCTGCCGCCGCTGGCGCTGGCCGAGCGCGGCTACAAGGGCCCGCTCTATGGCACGCCGGCGCTGCTCAACACCGACTTCATCCGCGTCGGCGGCAAGGCGGTCGAGGGCGTGCAGGTGTCGGCCGGCCCGGTGGTCGTCGCCGAGCAGCTGCCCGACACGCACTTCAGCAAGAAGATCTCCATGGACTTCCGCGCCGCATACCAGAAGGCGAACAGTGCGCCGACGTCGGACGCGTTCTCGGCCTACTCCTTCGACGCCTGGCTGGTGTTCCTCGACGCCGCCAAGCGGGCGATGGAAACGGGCACCAAGCCGGGCACGCCGGAGTTCCGGGTGGCGCTGAAGAACGCGATCTTCAGCACCAAGGACCTGGTGGGCACGCACGCCATCTACAACTACAAGCCCAGCGACAGCTACGGCGTCGACGAGCGTTCGCTGGTGATGGTGCGGCTGGTCAACGGCCAGTGGAAGTACGAGCCCTGAGTCGATGAACGGCGAGATCGCGGCGATCCTGGCGATGGATGGCATCGCCAGCGGGGCCATCTATGTCTTGATCGGCCTCGGCCTGGTGCTGATCTTCGCCGTGACGCGTGTGATCTTCGTCCCGTTCGGCGATATCGCGGCCTTCACGGCGTTGAGCCTCGCCGCGCTGGAAACCGGGACGCGGCCGGGCACGGTCGGCCTGGTGGCCGTGCTCGCGATCCTGGCGACGATGGTGGAGGTATTCGCCCTCGCCAGGAACCGCGCACTGCATCGGCTGCCACGTACCCTGTTGTTCTATCTTGTCCTGCCCCTGGTACCCGCCGCCGCAGTGTGGTTCGCGGCCGGCATGGCGCTCTCGATGCCGCTCAGGATCGTGCTGTCTCTGGCGCTGGTGCTGCCGATCGCCCCGTTGCTCGATCGCATCGTATTCAGGCCGATCGCCGACGCTTCGGTGCTCCTGCTGCTGACGGTGGCGGTGGCACTGCATTTTGCGCTGAGCGGGCTCGGCCTGATGTTCTTCGGGCCAGAGGGGGTGCGCACCAAGCCGCTGACCGACGCCGTGTTCGACGTCGCGGGTCTCGTCGTCAACGGCCAGACGCTGCTGATCCTGGCCGCATCGATCGTCTTCTGCGGCCTGTTGTTCCTCTATTTCGAGTTCACCATCCAGGGCAAGGCGCTGCGCGCCACGGCGGTCAACCGGGTCGGTGCGCGCCTGGTCGGCATCCGGCCGACCTCGACCGGCACGATTGCCTACCTGCTGGCGTCGCTGCTCGCCGGCATCTCGGGCGTTCTGATCGCACCGGTGACGACGATCTTCTACGATTCGGGCTTCCTGCTCGGCCTGAAAGCCTTCGTCGGCGCCATCATCGGCGCCATGGTGAGCTACCCCGTGACAGCCCTGGGCGCGGTCATGGTCGGCCTGCTGGAAAGCTTCACCTCGTTCTGGCTGAGCGCCTACAAGGAGGTGCTGGTCTTCAGCCTGCTCATTCCGGTGCTGCTGTGGCGTTCGCTGAGCTTCGCCGGGACCGAGGAGGAAGAGGCCGAGGAATGACGCGCCGGCAATTCCACCTCCTCTCGGCGATCGGAGTCCTGCTGCTCGCGCTCGCCCCGGCGCTGCTCAGCCCGTTCAGCATCACGCTGCTCAACTTCATCGGCATCTATGCGCTGGCAGTGCTCGGTCTCGTGCTGCTATCGGGTATCGGAGGCATGCTGTCGTTCGGCCAGGCCGCCTTCGTCGGCATCGCCGCCTATGCCACTGCCTGGCTCACGGCGAAGGCAGGCTATTCGCCATGGATCGGGCTGCTCGTGGGCGTCGTGCTCACCGGGCTCGTTGCCGCCATCCTCGGCGCCGTGACCTTGCGGCTCGGCGGCCACTTTCTCTCGCTCAGCACCATCGCCTGGGGCCTGGCGACCTACTTCCTGTTCGGCAACGTACCCCTACTGGGTCAATACAACGGCATCAGCGAGATTCCGCCGATCTCCATCGGTGGCTACGCGCTCTCCAACAGCAACAGCATTTACTACCTGATCTGGGCGTTCCTGATCGTTTCCCTGGTGCTGTCGTCCAACCTGCTCAATTCGCGCGAGGGTCGCGCGGTGCGCGCGCTCCGCGGCGGCCAGGTGATGACCGAGAGCCTGGGCATCAATCCGTTCCGTGTGAAGCTCATCACCTTCGTGATCGCGGCTCTCCTGTCGGCATTGTCGGGCTGGCTGTATGCCCATATGAGCCGCTTCGTCAGTCCCGCCCCCTTCGACGTCAATGCCGGCATCCTCTACCTCCTGATGGCCATGGTCGGCGGCATGGCCTGTCTCTCGGGGGCGATCGTCGGCGCCGCCATCGTCACCCTGCTCAAGAACAGCATCCAGGACTGGCTGCCGGTGATCTCTCCAGGCGCGTCGGGCCAGCTCGAAGTCATCGTGTTCTCGGTGCTGTTCATCCTGCTGCTGCAGCGGGCGCGCGCCGGGCTCGTGCCGTTCGTCCTGCGTTGGCTGCCGCGCGTAACGCCCACGCCGCCGGTCGCCGCCGGCTCGCTCGAGCAGCGCCAGCAGCCCGGACGCGGCCAGCCGATACTGAACGTGCAGGGCGCGACCCGCCGCTTCGGCGGCCTCGTCGCCGTCGACGATGTGAGCTTCGAGGTCAAGGCCGGCGAGATTCTGGGCCTGATCGGGCCCAACGGCGCCGGCAAGACCACCATGTTCAACCTGATCACCGGTGCGCTGCCGCTGAACCAGGGCAGGATCGACTTTCTCGGCCAGGACATCAGGCATCGGGCGCAGCGCCAGATCGCCCGCGCGGGCATCGCCCGCACCTTTCAGCACGTGAAGCTGCGCAAGACCATGACCTTGCTCGACACCGTGCTGCTCGGGACCTACGGCCGCACCCGGGCCGGCTTCCTGGCCGGCATCCTGCGCCTCGATCGTGCCGAGGAAGCGCGGGCCGAGGCCGAGGCGATGCACCAGCTCAAACGTGTCGGCCTGGCCGACCGCGCCTTCGAACTCGCCGGCAACCTGCCGCTGGGCAGCCAGCGCCTGCTCGAGATCGCCCGTGCCCTGGCGGCCGATCCGGCGCTGCTCATGCTCGACGAGCCCGCTGCCGGCCTGCGCGCCGCGGAGAAGGCGGAACTCGCCCATCTCCTCGAAGCCTTGCGGACAGAGGGCCTCTCCATCTTGCTGGTCGAGCACGACATGGATTTCGT
This sequence comes from uncultured Rhodospirillales bacterium, assembly GCA_902825855.1. Taxonomy (GTDB): domain Bacteria; phylum Pseudomonadota; class Alphaproteobacteria; order Reyranellales; family Reyranellaceae; genus Reyranella. Next base: position 36,551 of record CADECW010000061.1, read on the forward strand.
CATGGGGCTGGTCGACCGCACGGTGGTGATGGATTTCGGCGCCAAGCTTTGCGAAGGCACGCCCGCCGTCGTGCGCAGCGACCCGCGCGTCCAGGAAGCCTATCTCGGCGGGGTGGCGTGATGGCGCTGCTCGCGATCGATCACGTCTCCGTCGCCTACGGCAAGGTCGAGGCGGTGCGCGGCGTGTCCCTCGCCATCGAGCCCGGCCGGATCGTCACCGTCATCGGGCCCAACGGCGCGGGCAAGACGACGCTGCTGGGAGCCGCGATCGGCCTGCTGCCGTGGCGCGGCAGCATGTCGTTCGATGGTGTCGATCTCAGAAGGCTCGACGTCGAGGCGCGCATCGAGCGAGGCTTCTGTTTGGTGCCCGAGACGCGCGAGCTGTTCGGCGAACTATCCGTCTCGGACAACCTTCTGTTGGGCGGCTACTCGCGCCGGCGCGATTCGGCCGGCCTGAAGCAGAGCCTGGCCGACATCTATCAGCGGTTCCCACGCCTCGGCGAACGGCGCGGCCAGAAGGCCTCGACCCTGTCCGGCGGCGAGCGCCAGATGCTGGCACTGGGTCGTGCCCTCATGGCGAAGCCGCGTCTCCTGATGCTCGACGAGCCGAGCCTGGGTCTTGCGCCGCTGATCGTGCGCGAGGTCTTCCGCATCATCTCCTCGTTGCGCGAGCTCGGAGTGTCGATCCTGCTGGTCGAGCAGAATGCCCGGGCCGCCCTCGAAACGGCCGATTTCGGCTATGTGCTGGAGACCGGCGAGATCGTCCATTCCGGCCCCGCCGCCGAGCTGATGCACGACCCGCGCGTCACCGCGAGCTACCTGGGGGGGACACGGCTGATATTTCATGTATGAAATTTCATACTTGAAATAACCGCGTCGCCAGGTGATGCTGGCAATGCGCCAGGACTGAGGAGAGCTGAGGTGAAGGTTGCTGTTCTCGGCGCCGGCCCTGCCGGCCTCTACTTCGCCATCTCGATGAAGCGCCGCAACCCCGGGCACGAAGTCACCGTGTTCGAGCGCAACAAGCCGGACGACACGTTCGGCTGGGGTGTCGTGCTGTCGGCCGAGACACTCGACAACCTCGCGGCCAACGACGCCATCAGCGCCGCCTGGATCCGGGAGTACTTCGCCTATTGGGACGACATTGCCGTGATCCACAAGGGCGTGCGGACCGTTTCGACCGGCCACGGATTCTGCGGCATCGGTCGCAAGCGGCTGCTCCTGCTGCTGCAGCGGCGCGCCCGCGACCTCGGCATCGAGCTCGCGTTCGAGACGGAGATCGACGATCCGCGCCCGTTCATGGCGAGCCACGATCTGGTGATCGCCGCCGACGGGCTGAACTCGCGCTCGCGCGCCGCGTTCGCCGAGGTCTTCAAGCCCGACATCGACGTCCGCAAATGCAAGTTCGTCTGGCTTGGCACCCGCCAGAAGTTCGATGACGCCTTCACCTTCATATTCGAGGAAACCGAGCACGGCTGGGTGTGGGCGCACGCCTACCAGTTCGAGCCCGAGACCGCGACCTTCATCGTCGAGTGCAGCGAGCAGACCTGGGCCGGCTGGGGCTTCGGCGACATGACGCGCGAGCAGTCGATCGCGACATGCGAGCGGATCTTCGCCCGCCATCTCGGCGGCCAGAGCCTGATGTCCAATGCCGGTCATCTGCGAGGCTCGGCCTGGATAAACTTCCCGCGCGTTCTTTGCGAACGCTGGTCGCACAAGAACCTCGCTCTGCTGGGCGACGCCTCGGCGAGCGCGCATTTCTCGATCGGCTCGGGCACCAAGCTGGCGCTCGAGAGCGCGGTCGCGCTGGCCGACTACCTCCATTCCGAGCCCGGGCTCACGGCGGCGTTCGAGAAGTACGAAAGCGCGCGTCGCACCGAGGTGCTGCGCCTGCAGTCGGCCGCGCGCAACTCGCTCGAATGGTTCGAGGAGGTCGAGCGCTATCTCGACCTCGACCCGGTGCAGTTCAACTACTCGCTGCTGACCCGATCACAGCGCATCGGCCACGAGAACCTTCGCCTGCGTGATCCCGAATGGCTGGGCGCCGCCGAAGCCTGGTTCCAGCGCCGCGCCGGCAACACCGACAACCTGCGGCGCGCCCCAATGTTCGCGCCTTTCCAGCTGCGCGACCTCCGGCTAGAGAATCGTGTCGTCGTATCGCCGATGGCGCAGTACAAGGCGGTCGACGGCTGTCCGACCGACTGGCACTTCGCCCACTACGCCGAGCGCGCCAAGGGCGGCGCGGGCCTCGTCTATATCGAGATGACCTGCGTCAGCCCCGAGGGCCGCATCACGCCCGGCTGTACCGGCTTCTATGCATCCGAGCACGAAGTCGCCTGGAGACGGCTGGTCGATTTCGTGCACGCCGAGACCGAGGCCAAGATCTGTGCCCAGATCGGCCATTCCGGCGCCAAAGGCTCGACCCAGCTCGGCTGGAGAGAGATCGACGCGCCGCTGGCCGACGGCAACTGGCCGCTCATTGCAGCCTCCGACGTTCCCTGGTCGCCGGCAAGCCAGGTGCCAAAGGCGATGGACGGTGCCGACATGGCGCTCATCAGACAGCAATTCGTCGCTTCGACGGAGATGGCTGCGCGCTGCGGCTTCGACATGCTCGAGATCCACGCGGCGCACGGCTACCTGCTGTCGTCCTTCATCACGCCGCTTACGAACCACCGCAGCGATGAATACGGCGGCTCGCTGGAGAACCGGCTGCGCTACCCGCTGGAGATCTTCCATGCCGTGCGCGCTGTCTGGCCGGCGCACAAGCCGATCTCCGTGCGCATCTCGGCCAACGACTGGATGGGCGACGAAGGCGTGACGCCGGCCGAAGCGGTCGAGATCGCGCGACGGCTTCAGGCCGCGGGTGTCGACATCTGCGACGTGTCGGCCGGCCAGACCTCAATCCGAGCCCGCCCCGTCTACGGCCGAATGTTCCAGACACCGTTTTCCGACCGCATCCGCAACGAGACCGGCATGGCGACCATGGCGGTGGGCAACATCTACGAGCCCGACCACGTCAACTCGATCCTGCTCGCCGGCCGCGCCGACCTCGTGTGCCTGGCGCGGCCGCATCTCGCAGATCCCTACTGGACCCTGCACGCCGCGGTGCAACTCGGCGACCGCGACGTGAAGTGGCCCGATCCCTACCTCAACGGCCGCGACCAGCTCTATCGGCTGGCGGATCGCGGCGGCGCGACCATGGGGCTGAAAGTATGATTGCAGGCAAGCATGCGCTGGTGACGGGCGGCGGTACGGGAGTCGGCCGGGCGATCGCCCTCGCCCTCGCGGAGGCGGGCGTTTCCGTCACGATCTGCGGTCGCCGCAAGGCCAAGCTCGAAGCCGTGGTCCGCGAGAATGCTCGGATCTCATGTATCGCGGCAGACGTCACCGACGAGGCCGCGATGACGGCACTCTACGCCGAGGCCGAGGAACTGCGCGGACCATTCGACATCGTCGTCGCCAACGCCGGAGGGGCCGAAAGCAGCCCGGCGCACAGGACGTCGCTCGCCGATTGGCAGCGCGCTCTCGACCTCAACCTGACCGGATCGTTCCTGACCGTGAAGCCGGCGCTCGCCGGCATGACCAGGCGCAAGACAGGCCGCATCATTTTCGTCGCCTCGACGGCGGGGCTGAAAGGCTACGCCTATGTGGCAGCGTACGTGGCGGCCAAGCACGGCGTCGTCGGCCTGATGCGGGCGCTTGCGACCGAGACGGTGAAATCGGGCGTGACCGTCAATGCCGTATGCCCCGGCTTCGTCGAGACCGACATGCTGGAGGAGTCGGTCCAGCGCATCGTCCGCACGACGGGCCGCACCGTGGAGCAGGCGCGCACCAGCCTCGCCAGCACCAATCCGCAAGGCCGTTTCATCCAGCCGCAGGAGGTCGCGGCGGCAGTGGTGTGGCTGTGCAGCGAGATGGCAGGCTCGGTCACCGGCCAGGCGCTGTCGCTGTCCGGAGGCGAGACATGGTGAGCGGGCCGCTCTCCGCTTCCAAAGATAAACTGCGGCTCTGGATTCGCCTGCTGCGCGCCTCGCGCATCATCGAGGGCGAACTGCGCGAGCGGCTGAGCACGGAATTCGACACGACCCTGCCGCGCTTCGACGTCATGGCGGCGCTCTATCGCGTGCCCGACGGCATGCTGATGAGCGACTTGTCGCGCTTCCTGCTCGTTTCCAACGGCAACGTCACCGGCATCGTCGATCGACTGGCGTCGGAAGGCCTGGTGCAGCGCGGGCAGCGCAATGGCGATCGCCGCACCTCGATCGTGCAGCTCACGAAGACAGGCAAGGACACGTTTCGCACCATGGCGACGGCGCATGAGCGTTGGGTCGCCGAATTGCTGGCCGGAGTCACCAAGAGCGACGCGCGGCAGCTTACGTCGATGCTGAAGGCATTTCGCAGCAATTGGGAGGGAAGGGAATGAGCAAGATGGCGGGCTTCCGGCCCAAGCATTTCCTCTGGCGGCTCGAAGGCAAGGTGGCGTGCGTCCAGCTCGACCGCCCGGAGCGCAAGAATCCTCTCACTTTCGAGTCTTACGCGGAGCTGCGCGATACCTTCCGCGAATTGCGCTACGCCGAGGACATCGACGCCGTGGTGTTCCTGCCCAACGGCGGCAATTTCTGCTCGGGCGGCGACGTGCACGACATCATCGGGCCCCTGGTCGCGATGGAGATGAAAGAGCTGCTGGCCTTCACGCGCATGACCGGCGATCTCGTGAAGGCGATGCTCAACTGCGGCAAGCCGATCATCACCGCCGTCGATGGCGTCGCCGTGGGTGCCGGCGCCATCATCGTCATGGCCTCCGACATCCGCATCGCCACGCCGGAAGCCAAGACCGCCTTCCTGTTCACGCGTGTCGGCCTCGCCGGCTGCGACATGGGAGCGTGCGCGATCCTGCCTCGCATCATCGGCCAAGGCCGTGCCGCCGAGCTTCTCTATACCGGCCGTACCATGTCGGCGGCGGAAGGCGAGCGCTGGGGCTTTTACAATCGCCTGGTCGACGCAGGGGCGCTCGAGGCCGACGCATTGGACATGGCCGGGCGCATCGCCAGCGGTCCTACCTTTGCGCACGGCATCACCAAGACCCAACTGAACCAGGAATGGTCGATGGGGCTGGACCAGGCGATCGAGGCGGAGGCCCAGGCACAGGCGATCTGCATGCAGACCCGCGACTTCGAGCGCGCCTACCGCGCCTTCGCCGCCAGGCAGACGCCGGTGTTCGAAGGAACGTGACGATGCTGGGACCGAGCGCGCATATCGACACCTTCTCTCGCGACAACCTTCCGCCAGCGGCCGAGTTGCCGGACTTCCAACTGGCCGGCTTCGACTATCCCGAGCGGCTGAACGTCGCCGTCGAGCTGACCGATCGCATGGTCCAGAAGGGCTTTGGCGACAACACCGCGCTGATCGGCAACGGCCGGCGCCGCACCTACAAGGAGCTGACCGACTGGACCAACCGGCTCGCGCGGGCGCTGGTCGAGAACTATGGGGTGCGGCCCGGCAACCGCGTGCTGGTGCGCGCCGCCAACAATCCGGCCATGGTCGCCTGCTGGCTGGCCGCCACCAAGGCAGGCGCCGTCGTGGTCAACACCATGCCCATGCTGCGCGCCGGCGAGCTGGCGCAGATCGTCGACAAGGCCAAGATCGCGCTGGCCCTCTGCGACACGCGACTGATGGACGAGCTGGTGGCCTGCGCCAAGGAGAGCCGCTTCCTCGAGCAGGTCGTGGGCTTCGACGGCACGGCCAACCACGACGCCGAGCTCGATCGTGTCGCCCTGACCAAGCCGGTGCGCTTCGAGGCGGTCGCGACCGGCCGCGACGACGTGGCCCTGTTGGGCTTCACCTCGGGCACGACCGGGGTCCCGAAGGCGACCATGCACTTCCATCGCGACCTGCTGATCATCGCCGACGGCTACGCCAAGGACGTGCTGAGCGTGACGCCGGACGATGTCTTCGTGGGCTCGCCGCCACTTGCCTTCACCTTCGGCCTGGGCGGGCTCGCCATCTTTCCCCTGCGGTTCGGGGCGGCAGCGACACTGCTGGAGAACGCATCGCCCGCGAACATGGTCGAAATCATCGAGACCTATCGCGCAACCATCAGCTTCACGGCGCCCACGGCGTATCGGGCCATGCTTGCGGCGATGGATGCGGGCGCCGACCTCTCCTCGTTGCGCATTGCCGTGTCGGCCGGCGAAACCCTGCCCGCGCCGGTGTTCAACGACTGGCTCGCCAAGACCGGCAAGCCGATCCTGGACGGCATCGGCGCCACCGAGATGCTGCACATCTTCATCTCCAACCGTCTCGACGACCTCGCTCCCGGATCGACCGGCAAGCCGATGCGCGGCTATGAGGCCAAAGTCGTCGACGACGACATGAAGGAGCTGCCGCGCGGCACGGTCGGCCGGCTCGCCGTGCGCGGCCCGACCGGCTGTCGGTATCTCGCCGACGAGCGCCAGCGGAACTACGTGCGCGAGGGCTGGAACCTCACTGGCGATTCCTTCATGCAGGACGAAGCAGGCTACTTCCACTTCGCCGCCAGATCGGACGACATGATCATCTCGGCCGGCTACAACATCGCCGGCCCCGAGGTCGAGGCGGCGCTTCTGACCCACACCGACGTGGCCGAATGCGCGGTGATCGGCATCGCCGATGCCGAACGCGGCCAAATCGTCCAGGCACACGTCGTGCTGGCCGAGGGCGTCACGCCGGATGCAGAGACCGCCAGGCGCCTGCAGGATCACGTCAAGGCAACGATTGCGCCCTACAAATATCCGCGCTCGGTGAAGTTCACGACGGCCTTGCCCAAGACCCAGACCGGCAAGATCCAGCGCTTCCTGTTGAAGGATCGAGGTCAACCATGACGACGCACAGGATCCTGCAGCCGTCCGGCTGGGTGAAGCCCAAGGGCTACGCCAACGGCGTCGCTGCCCAGGGCCGCCTCGTCTTCGTCGGCGGGCAGATCGGCTGGACCAGCCAGGGCCAGTTCGAAACCGACGATCTTGTCGGCCAGGTCCGGCAATCCCTCCAGAACGTCGTCGACGTGCTGGCCGAGGGCGGTGCGAGGCCCGAGCACGTCACGTCGATGACATGGTACCTCACCGACAAGAAGGACTACCTCGGCAACCTTGCCGGCATCGGCAAGGCCTATCGCGAAATCGTCGGCCGCCACTTCCCGGCGATGGCGGTGGTCGAGGTCACGGCCCTGGTCGAGGACCGCGCCAAGGTTGAGATCCAGGCGATGGCGGTGGTGCC
>CADECW010000062.1 GCA_902825855.1 uncultured Rhodospirillales bacterium
CAGGAAGGTCGGGATTGCCATCGACGCGACAGAGAAGGTGAGCGCGGCGCGGCGGCCGAGGCGGTCGCCAATATAGCCGATCAGGGCGCCGCCGACGGGACGCATCAGGAAGCCGACAGCGAATACGCCGAAGGCGCCCAACACCTGCGCGACCTTGTCCTCGCTCGGGAAGAAGGTGCGGCCGATGGCGGCGGCGAAATACCCGTAAACCGCGAAGTCGTACCATTCCAGCACGTTGCCGATGGCCCCGGCGGCGATGATTCTCCTTGTACTTGCCGCGGCCATTCTCTCCCCCCTCAACGCCTGCCAAAGACGCAGTGCCAGGCAAGCTACCGCAGCTCGGCCGAGATCGCGACCAGGAGCATCGCGAAGACGTAGCCCTTCGCCCCTTCAGCGCATCTCGGAATGGGTTTCGGGACGTTGCGGCTCGTCGATGCCAACCGGCGAGGACGTCACCGCCGACGGCACCGGCGGCACCCGGCCGGCAAGCCGCTCCGAGCGCTCGAACAGCACCTCGTAGATCGGCCGGCCGCCCAGGCCCTGGGAGACGACGTGCGCCGTGACGCAGGTCACCATCAGCGGCAGGATCAACTCGTAGGCCCCGGTCAGCTCGACCACCAAAACGACGCCGACCAGCGGCGCGCGGATGGTCGACGAGAACAATCCACCCATTGCCGCCACCGCGAACGCAGTGCTCGTCAGCGGCGGGACGGCGAGCGACGCGCTGTCCAGTGCGATCTCGACCAGCAGGCCAAAAATCAGGCCCACCGTGGTGGCGAGCGTCAGCATGGGCGAGAAGATGCCGGCCGGCACGCCGACCGGATAGCTCGCCATGGTGCCGATGAAGCGCACGACGGCGATCAGCACGAGCATCTTGAGCGGCAGGTCGGCTACCGGCATTTCGGGGATCAGCCTCTCGCCGCCGCCCACGGCATTCGGCACGACGAAGACGAGCGCGCCGATCATCGCACCGACCATGACGGGATAAAGGACCGGCACGCGCGCGAATGCCTTGGCGCGCCAATCGAGCGCCATCACCAATGTCTTGTTGAAGGCAACTCCCAGGACGCCAAGCGCAGCACCCAGCAGCATGAAGATCGGCAGCATCATCAGCGGTAGCGCGTCGGTGTTGATCCTGAACTGCGGCGCCGTGCCGCCGACCAGTTCCATGCCGAAGGCGCTGGCGGCGGAAGCGACGATCACCGCGACATAGGAACGGAAGGTGTAGCGGAACTGCCGGCGCGTCTCCTCGATCACGAACAGCACGGCGGCGAGCGGCGCGTTGAATGCGGAAGCAAGCCCCGAGGCCGCGCCGGCGGCGAGCAGCGCATGGAAATCCATCTTGTCGAGCCGCAGCCATTCGGCGAGCGCGGCGCCGATCGATGCACCCATATGGATGGTCGGGCCCTCCCGGCCACCGACGATGCCCGCGGAAAGGCAGAGGACGCCGCCCGTGAACTTGACCGGCAGCACGCGCCGCCAGCGCACCTCGCGCACGCCTTCAAGCGCGCCCTCGACCTCCGGCACACCGCTTCCCGCGGTCTCGGGCGCCAGGTAGCGGGTCAGTAGAAAGGCCATTGTTACGGCAAGCGCTGCGACACCGGCCCCAACGGCGATGGTGAGCGGACCAGTACCCAGCCGATCCGCCAGCCAATGGGGCCACAGCAAAAGCCGGTCGACGGCAAGATGAAAGACCGCCCCGACGACGCCGGTAGCGAAGCCGCAGCCGCCGGCGATCCAGTAGAACAGATGATTGGAGATCCGCCGATGATCGCCGTCGGCACTCACGTCGGGACCCATCCAGTACTAAGCGACGTTCTTCTTGAAGAAGGCGATCGTGCGCTCCCACGACAGCTTTGCCGCCGCCTCCTGGTAGCGCGGCGTCGAGTTGTTGTGGAAGCCATGCTGCGTGCCTGGATAGATGTACATCTCGTAGGGCACGTTCGCCGACTTCAGGGCGGCCTCGTAGGCCGGCCACATTGCGTTGATGCGCTCGTCGTTCTCTGCATATTGGATCATGACCGGCGCCTTGATCGAAGGCACCGACGCGGTTTCCGCCGCCGCGCCGTAGTACGGCACCGCGGCCTGCAGGTCGGCACCCAAGGTCGCTGCCAGGAAGTTGGTCGTGCCGCCGCCCCAGCAGAAGCCGGTGGCGCCGAGCTTGCCGTTGCTCAGCTCGTGCGCCTTCAGATAGCGCGCGCTGTTGACCATATCGGTGCGCAGCTTGCCCTGGTCGAGCTTGGCCTGCAGGGCGCGGCCGTCATCATCGTTACCGGGATAGCCGCCGACGGGGAACAGGCCATCCGGCGCCAGGGCCAGGAAGCCCGCGACAGCGACGCGGCGCGCCACATCCTCGATATAGGGATTGAGGCCGCGATTTTCGTGGATCACCAGAACTGTCGGGAACGGCCCATTGCCGGCAGGCTGCACCAGGTAGCCGCGCATCTGGCCCGAGCTGCCGCCCGGCGACGGATAGTTGACATAGCGCGCCTTGATACGCTCATCGGTGAAGGAGATGGTCTGCGCCCGCGCATATTGCGGCAGCAGCGCCTGCGCCATCACCAGCCCACCGACGGTCACCGCCGCGGCGCGCGACAGGAAGGCGCGGCGGTCGATACGGCCATGGCAATACTCGTCGTAGAGGTCGAACACACGCTGGTCGATCCAGCCCTGGGTCACCGGCGAAAATTGTGGCTTTTCCAGCTCGCGCTCCGTTTGCATCACTCCCCTCCGTCATTGCCCGGCCAAGGTACCCTGCACCGCCTATGAGGCCAACCCGATACGGCTGCGGAAGGCGTCATCGCGCATGGACGCATCCTGGCCGATCAAGTCGTCGCTCGCCGAGGTGCAGAGATGGACCAACCCGCGCACCGCGTGCTCGACCGGCGACAGGTTGGCGCGCGGGATCTGGCTGATCATGTTCATGCCCGAGGCCCGGATCTTGACCTGCATCTCGGTGTCGATCGTGCCAGGCGAGAAACCGAATACGCGGATGCCTTTGCCCTTGGTCTCGAGTTCGATTGCCCGGGTCAGCATCGCGAGCCCCGCTTTGCCTGAGCAGTAGGCGCTCCAGCCTTCGAGCGGCCGGTAGGCAGCGCCGGAGGAGACGTTGACGATGGTGCCGCCGCCCTTGGCCAGCATGTCCGGCAGGACCGCGCGTATGAGGTTGTAGGCGCCTACGAGGTTGATCGTGATGCTGTCCGCCCAGGCCTTGGGATCGGACGTTGCGATCTCCGAGATCGGCTCGATCACACCGGCATTGTTGACCAGGATGTCCAGCCCACCCAGCCGAGACTTGGTGGCGGCCACGATTTTTTCGACAGCACCGTAGTCCGAGACATCGCACGCAATCGCTTCGGCACGGCCGCCTTTGGCGACTATCTCGCGCGCCACGGCTGCGGCCAACGCGCCATCGCGCGCCACCAGCATCAACGTCGCGCCGGTTTCGCCAAGCGCGCGGGCCGTACCCTCGCCCAGGCCGCGGCTCGCACCGGTGACGAGCGCCACCTTTCCCTTCAATTCACTGGACACGGGACCTCCTGCGCCAAGAAGATCAGAGCAATAGCACCCGCATTCACTCAGGGGAATCTGCCTTCATGCTTGTCGACCGATACGGCCTGCCCCTCAGCACCATGTCCGCCGCTGCACGCGACTCCTATGTCGCCGGCGTCGACTGCGTGCTGTCGGCGGCACATGGCGACCAGGCGCATCTCGAGCGCGCCGTAGAGACCGATCCGGAGTTCGCCCTGGCCCACGCCGCCCTCGCCCGAGGCCGATTCCTGATGGCCGACGTCCCTGGAGCGCGGCAGTCGGCGGCACGCGCTCGCGAGCTTGCGCCGAAGGTGACGCCGCGTGAGCAAGGCCATATCGATGCGCTTGCCTTAGCCATCGAAGGCAAGCCGATCGAGGCGCTGGCGGCCACGCGCGCCCATCTCGTTGAGCATCCGCGCGACGCAATGGTCGCCTCCCCCGCCACCGGCGTGTTCGGCCTTATCGGCTTCAGCGGCCGGCAGGGACGCGAGCCGGAACAGGTAGAATTCCTCGAGGCATTGAGACCACATCTCGCCGACGATTGGTGGTTCCAGGGAGTCTACGCCTTCGCATTGGAGGAATTCGGCCGGCTCGACGAGGCATTCGACCTGATCGAGCGCAGCATGGCCACGAATCCAGGAAATGCCCATGGCGCCCACATCAAGGCCCATGTCCTCTACGAGCAGGGTGAGGACCGCGCTGCGCTGGCCTATCTCGACGGCTGGCTGCCGAGCTACCCGCGTGAGGGGCTGATGCACTGCCACATTTCCTGGCACGTTGCGCTGTTCGCCCTGATGCTGGGTGATACGGCGCGCGCCTGGCAGGTCTATCAGGCGCAGGTCCATCCGGGTGGCGCCTGGGGCCCGGCGCTCAACGTCGCCACCGACGCGCCCGCCTTCCTGTGGCGCGCCGAGCTCGCCGGACACGGCCGCAAGCCGTCGCTGTGGAACGAGGTCCACGCCTACGGCCAGAAGTCCTTTCCCAAGCCCGGTATCGCCTTCGTCGACGTCCATCGCGCGCTGGCCTCGGTCGCCGCCGGCGATCGCGAGGGCATTGCAGCCTACGTGGCCGAGCTCGAGCAACGCGCCGCCTCCGGCCGCTCACCCGCGGGCGATGTGGTGCCGCGGCTGGCCAACGGCCTTTCCGCCTATGGCGACGGCGACTGGGCGAAGGCCATCGCCCTGCTGGAGCCGGCGCTGGCCGAGACCGTGCGCATCGGCGGCAGCCGGGCGCAGCGCGACCTGATCGAGAACACGCTGCTCGCAGCCTACCTCAACGCGGGTCGTGAGGCCGATGCGCGCAAGCTGCTCGCAGCGCACACCGACCGGCGGCCGTCGGTACCGGTCGCCGGGTTGATCTAGAACAGGCATGCTGTCGCGGGGGATGTTGGGGGAAACCAACTTTCAATGAGTGAGCTACTGATTGCACTGGGCTTGGTCGCCGGCGCTGCCATCGTCCATGAGCTCGGTTTCTGGGCTGGCGCCCTGAAGCGCGCGCCAGATGAAGCCTTCGATCGGCAGATCGCCTTGGTCCGCGGCTCTACCGCGGCCCTGGTCGCCTTCTTGATCGGCTTTGCATTTTCAGGGGCCGCATCGCGCTTCATCGATCGGCTGGACATCATCGTGAAGGAGGCAAATGCGCTCGGCACCGCATACTTGCGAGCCGACGCAATCGCCCAGCCCCAGCGAGATCAATTGAAGGCGGCGATCCGAGAGTACACGACCGACCGGGTGGAACTCCTGAGCGGCAAGAACCGCGATCGGATCGAACCCCTGCTCGCAAAGGCCAGCGGCCTCCACGAGCGAATGTGGACGTCGGCGATCAAGGCAACGCAGGACAACGCTCCGCTCATGGGTGTGGTGCTGCCGCCGATCAACGAGGTCATAGATCTGCACTCCGTGCACCTCGCCATGGCGCGAAGGCATTTGCCGCTCCCCATCATGGTGGTCTTGCTGGCAACCGCGGCCATCGGTTTCGGGCTGATCGGATTCGGCAACGGCCGCTCGAATCGCCGATTTGTCCTGCTCGACTCCGTTTACGGGATAGTGCTGGCCGTCGCTCTATGGATGACGATCGATATGGATTACCCGGGCATCGGTATGATTCGGGTCGGCAATCTTCCCTACGTCGAGACTCTCACGCCGATGAAGTAATGGCGGGCCCTAGTCGGGCAGCACCCGGCCCCTGGCGTCAACGATGAGCTGAACTTCGGCGGTGCCGATGTAGGCCTTGGCCCGCCACGTCCCGTCGGTGGCCTTGATCAGGCCGCTCACCTCTGTGTAGCCGGACGCTTCTATCGCTGCTTGGGCAGCGCTGCCGTCGATCTCAGGTGCGGCCGCCACACTGTCGGCGGGAGCACGCGATGTCACTTCCGGTGTCGGCGGCGGGGTCGGCGCCAGAAGGAATGTCCCGACCAGGACGACCATGACGATGATGCTCAGAAGATTGTTCATCATTGGCAAGCTCCAATGACCAGACGCCGGGTCTGGTACGATTGCTACCAGCCTCCTTCACGGATTTCTGTGAGTTTCCGCACACCGCGTTGCTACTGCCTTGAGCTGAAAAGGCGTAAGTTTCGCATCGACCGGTACAAAAAGCCGGCGATCGGAGGATCGGTGATGCTTCGCCGCAGACAGTTCCAGCAGCTGGCGGCGGGCGCGCTCGCGTTGCCAGCTGTTTCGCAGGTCCATGCGCAGGCCTATCCGGCGCAGCCGGTACGCCTGATGGTCGGCTTCGCCGCCGGCCAGGCGATCGATATCCTGGCGCGCTTGATCGGCCAATCGCTTGCCGAGCAGTTTGCCCAGCAGGTCATCGTCGAGAACAAGCCGGGCGCCGGTGGCAACATCGCGGCCGAGCAGGTCGCCCGCGCGACGGCAGACGGCTACACGCTGCTGGTGATCGGCGCCAACAACCCGATCAACTCGACGCTCTACGACAAGCTCGCCTTCGACCTTCTGCGCGACTTCGCGCCGGTCGCCGGCATCTATCGGGTTTTCCAGGTCATGGTGGTCAACCCGACCTTCCCGGCCAAGACCGTCCCCGAGTTCATCGCCTACGCCAAGGCCAATCCGGGCAAGATCAACTTCGGGTCGGCCGGCACCGGCTCGGTGGCCCACGTCACCGGCGAGTGGTTCAAGATGACAGCCGGCATCAACATGCAGCACGTGCCCTATCGCGGCGCGCCGCTGGCGCTCGCCGATCTCATGAGCGGCCAGGTGCAGGTCATGTTCGACAACCTGCCGTCATCGATCGAGCACATCCGGGCAGGCCGTCTGCGCGCACTCGCCGTCTCGACCCCGGCACCGCTGGAACTGCTGCCCGGCATCCCGACGCTCGGAGAATTCCTGGCTGGCTTCGAGACCAGCGCCTTCGCCGGACTCGGCGCGCCCGCCGGCACGCCGCGCGATGTGGTCGACAAGCTCAACAAAGGAGTGACCGCCGCCCTGGCCGATCCCAAAATCAAGGCGCGCATACTCGATCTCGGCGGCGTGCCGATGCCAATGACGCCGGCCGAATTCGGCCGCTTTCTCGCCGCCGAGACGGAGAAGTGGGCCAAGGTGATCCGGGCCGCCGATATCAAGCCTGGCTGAGAATCACACCGTCAACCGGCGGCCACCTTGCTCCACAGCGGCCGTACTTCGCCGTCGGGGTCGTCGACGACGCGACACGTATCATCGAAAAGCATCGTTGCCCGTTGCGCCGCCGTGTAAGTCGGCCAGGGCGGGATCGCGTCGTTCATAGGATCGCCATTGCGAGCGAAGGTGGCCCATGTCTTCGATACGCGGTCGACCAGGGCCTGGGACCCCGGCTTGCGATGTCCCTCGCCGATCACATGCAGCGTATCGAAGACGAACGGCACCTCGACCGAGTGCGATGCCTTCAACCTGCCACCGAAGGCCGGCGTCTCCCAGTCGAAGCTGTACATCCAGACCGGCGCCCTGCCGCGCCCCGCCTTGCGCTCCGCCAGCAATGCCGACCGTACATGGAAGTTCGACATGCTGAGCATCGTGATCAGCCGATCGCTCGGGCTGGCCGCCGGATCGCGTTGCTTGTAGTAGGCGACCAGGTCGGCGGTGGCAGAGCCGGCAACCTTCGCGACGCGCTCGGAAAGGCCCGTCTCGGTGATGCGTCGATTCCACACCTCGTCATCGGGCGCCAGAAAGATGGCCGCTTCATCCTTGGTGCCGCCGATCATCAGCGGGATGTCGTCCGACAGCGCCGGCGCGCCGGGGTCGAAAGGTTGGCCGGGCAGCACGCTGCCATCGATCACCGGTCCGAAGTTGTACCGGTCCAACAAGGGTTGGCGCGGGCGCGGCAGCGTTGCCTGCGCTGGCACGACGGCCTCCTGCAAGCGCTCCATCGGCAAGGCCTGCAACGCGTCGAGTTGGTCGGATCGCAATCCGAGATGCTTCAGAACGGCGTCGGCCAGCCTCGTCGCGCGCTCACGCTCGGCAAAGCGGACGCTGGCGCCACTCTGGATGATGGCTTTGTGGAACAGGCCCCTGGCGCTCGGCATGGCGAGTAGCGCACTCACCTTCCCGCCACCGCCGGACTGACCGAAGATCGTGACGTTTCCAGGGTCGCCGCCGAAGTTGCGGGCATGCTCGCGCACCCATTCGAGCGCGGCTACCAGGTCGAGCACCCCGGCATTGCCGGATTGGGCGAATCGCTCGCCGCCCAGCTGCGACAGGTCGAGATGGCCGAAGATGTTGAGCCGATGGTTGACCGCCACGACCACCACGTCATTGCGTCGCGCAAGGCGGACGCTGTCGTAACGCGGCGAGTTCGCCGAACCGTACGAGAAGGCTCCGCCATGCAGCCAGACCATGACCGGCCGCCGCGCATTGTCGACGCCGGGCGTCCAGACATGGAGCGTGAGGCAGTCTTCCCCCACCGGCAGGGTGTCGACCGGACCCCATACGGTCGCAAGCTCGGGCCGCTGCTGCGCGGCCGGCGCCTGCGGCGAGCGCCCGGCATAGGCTACAGCCTCACGCAGGCCAGCCCATGGCTCCGGTTTTCGCGGCGGCATGAAGCGGTTGGCGCCGGCCGTCGAGGCACCGTACGGAATCCCTTTGAAGACGTGCACGCCGTCGGAAATGACGCCTTTGATGCGCCCGGACGCAGTCTCGACGATGGGTGAATCGGCGGTGCGAGCAGAACGTTGCGTCAGAGTGTCGGCATCACCGGCCATGGCATTCCTCCAGATTTGTCGGCCGACCCTGCGCGCGACTTTGGCGGACGTCAAACGTCCTACTCATCCGGTCCGCGCGCGGACTGCACGCGGACTGCAGGACGATGACCTATTCAGCCATCACGTGCTTCACCCGCGCCTTCGCCAGCGCGACGTTGAGCTCGGCAATGTCGCCCGTCACAAGAGCCTCGAACTTTGCGACCTCGCTGTCGACCTTGGCCATGACCTCGCGCGAGACCTCGATCGTCTGGGTGGTCGGCGGCCGGTCGGCGGTGGTGGCCATGGCTACCATGTCGATCAGCGTGTCGTTGAGGCCTGCGGGGTTGCGCAGCACGTCGCGCACCGATTTGCGATGCGGATCGACCATCACGCTCTCGATCACGGAGAGCTTGCGCACGATCGTCGCCGCTCGGTTCTTGAGCGCTCGCTCGCCCTTGCCGAGATGTCCGGCCGCTTCCTCGAGCTGCCGCTTCATCTTGCGCAGGCGATTGACGGCCTGCTTCAGCTTGGACACCGACGTGATCAGCTCCGTGTGCAAGGCGAACTGCGCGGCGTACTCCTCGGACGTCGTCGGCAGGCGTGGATCCTTGACGACCGTGAACTTCGCGGCGTGACGCTTGTCCCTGCCCTTCTCGCCGACTGTCAACTCCACGCCGTAGTCGCCAGGCACCACCGTCGGTCCAGGCGGATTCTCAGGATCCGGCGCCAAGGGCTTGGGCCGCGGCGGTGCCAGGCCGTAATCGAGCCGGGTCGGCCCGGGATACTTCATGTTCCAGACGAACCGGTTCAGACCAGGCTTGGCATCCGGTCGCTGCGCCGGCGACAGCGACGTGTCGTTGCTCGCGCAGTCGACAATCTTGCGGCCCCTCGAGTCACGGAAGGTAAGCGTCACCGGTCCGGTGTCCTTCTCGGACAGCCAGTAGTAGACGATGGCGCCATTCGGCGGGTTCTCGCCGACATCCAGATGCTCGCGATAGCGCGTGCCGTCGGCCCGTTCGACCATCACCGTGCTGCCGTCGATGCCGAATGCCGGCCCATAGGCGATGCCCGTGCGGACGTTGGCACCGGCGCTCCAGTGCAGCTTGGTTCGGATTGCTGTCCGAGGTGCGAACAATCGCGTCGACCGGCGTCCATCTGCAAGGCCGCGCAGCGCGCTCACGTCGTCGAGAATCCAGAACGACCGGCCGTGCGTGGCCGCCACGAGGTCACTGTCCTTCAGCTTCATGTCGTAGATCGGTACGTTGGGCAGGCCGCTCATGCGCGCCCACGTCGCCCCGTCGTCGAGGCTGAAATGAATGCCGGTCTCGGTGCCGACATAGAGCAGGCCCTTGGCGACGGCGTCGGCACGCACGACGCGGCTGATCTCGTCCTTCGGCAGGTTGCCGTTGATCGACTTCCAGCTTTGCCCACCGTCGATGCTCTTGAACAGGTGAGGCCGGTAGTCGGCGAGCTTGTAGCAGGTGGCAGCGACATAGATGGTGTCGCCGTCGTGAGCTGAAACCTCGACGCAGCCGACATAGGCCAGCTCCGGCATGCCCTTGGGCGTCACGTCCTTCCAGCTCTTGCCGCCGTCGCGCGTGACATGCACCAGGCCGTCGTCGGTCGAAGCCCAGATCTCGTCACGGCGATGCGGTGATTCGACGACGCAGGCGCAGGTAGCATGGACCTCTGCGCCGGCGCTCTCGCGGGTGATCGGGCCGCCCGACGCACCTTGGCGCTTGCGATCGTTCAGGCTGAGGTCGGGCGAGATGCGCTGCCAGTTCATGCCCTCGTCGCGGGTGCGGAACACGCAGTTGCCGCCCGCATAGAGCGTGCCGGGATCGTGCGGCGAGAACACGATCGGGAACGTCCAGGCGAAGCGGTACTTCAGGTCCCTGGGTGCGATGCCTGTCGACTCTTCCGGCCAGACATTGACGAGCTGGATCTGGCGGGTGCGATGATCGTAGCGCTGCAAGGCGCCGGCGCCGCCCGGGCTCGAGCCGATGGCACCGACATAGACGATGTTGTGGTCACGCGGGTCGACGGCGATGAAGCCCGATTCGCCAGTCCCAGGATAGGAGCAGTCGGCAAGAGTGATGACACCCCACTCCGAGGCGCTCGGCACCGAGATCGAGGTGTTGTCCTGCTGCGTGCCATAGACGCGGTAGGGATACTGGTCGTCGACGTCGATGCGATAGAACTGAGCGGTCTTCTGGTTGTAGATCGTCGACCACGAGTCACCGCCGTTGAACGAGACATGGGCGCCGCCGTCGTTGCCCTCGATCATGCGCGACGGATCCTTGGGATCGATCCAGAGGTCGTGATTGTCGCCATGGCGGGTCGTGACCTCGCTGAAGGTCGCGCCGCCGTCGGTCGACTTCCACATCTGCAGGTTCGTGACGTAGACCGTGTCGCCGTGGCCCGGGTCGGCGAACACGTGCGTGTAATACCAAGGCCGATGCATCAGGTCGCGGTTGGGCGACACCATTGTCCAGCGCATGCCGAAGTCGTCGGAGCGGTAGAGTCCGGTCTTGTCACCCTCGGCCTCGATCAGCGCCCAGACGCGGCCCGACCGTGCCGGCGAGATCGATACCCCGATCTTGCCCAGGAGGCCATCGGGCAGTCCGGGCCGCTTGGAGATTTCCTCCCACGTATCGCCGCCGTCGGTGCTGCGGAAAAAGCCGCTACCCGGACCGCCGCTGGAAATGTTCCAGAAGTTGCGCCGCGCTTCCCAGATCGAGGCGAACAACAGACGCGGGTTGTTGGGATCCATGGTGAGGTCGATCGCGCCGGCGACGTCGCTGCGATAGAGGATCTTCTCCCAGGTACCGCCGCCGTCCTTGGAGCGATAGACGCCGCGCTCGGCGTTGGGGCCGAAGATGTCGCCCAGCACAGCGGCATAAACGAGGTCAGGGTTCTGCGGATGGATGCACAGGCGACCGACGAACTTGCTGTTCTTCAGGCCGACATGCTTCCAGCTGCGCCCGGCATCGGTCGACTTGTAGATGCCGTCTCCATAGGACACGTCGAGGCGGATCGCGGTCTCGCCGGTGCCGGCATAGATGACGTTGGGATCCGACGGCGCCACGGCAATCGAGCCGACGGCCGAGCTGCCCATGAAGCCGTCGGAGACGCAGCGCCAGAACACGCCGCCATCCTCGGTTTTCCAGATGCCGCCGGCACAGGCGCCAAAATAGAAGGTCATCCTGTTGACCGGATCGCCCGAGACGGCGACGACACGACCGCCACGCGAGGGGCCAATGCAGCGCCACTTGAGCGCGTCGAAACCCGGCGACGCGGGCAAGCTCTTTTTCAATGCCATGTGTGGAAGTGCCGATCTCTTTGGGTTTGCTCAACGCGACCGTAGGGCAGGTTTGCAGCGCGACGCAATCGGCTTTGACAGGTCGATTCGGACCAACCTCAATTGACAGTTGCCGCAATGCGCGGCTAGGGCGTCCCTAAGTGGGAGCCAACGGTCGATGGACATCAGCCAACAGATCGCTTCGGCGCTAGGCTTTCCAAAGCCCGCCTTTACTTCGGTTGAACATGAGCGTCGCTGGCTGTGCCGCGAGATGCCACGCGAACGGATCGTGCACAGCGAAGCGATTACCGATCTGTACGTCGCAGGCACGAGACTGCGGCTGAGGGAAGCTCGCCCGATCGGCGGTGGCACGCCAAAGCTGCGCTTCAGCCGCAAGGCCGACGTCGACGCGCGAACGCGCCTGATCACCTCGATCTATCTGCCCGAAGAGGAATTCGTCGTCCTGGCGGCCTCGCTGCCCGGTGTTCGTATCAGGAAGCTCCGGCACAGATTGCAATCGCCTCCGGATGTCGCAATGCATGTCGACGAGTTTCAGGATGCGCTCGTCGGACTGATCATGGTTGAAGTCGAGTGCAATACGGCGCATCGACTGGCTGACCTTCCGATGCCGGACTTCGCTGTCCGCGAGGTCACCGACGATCCGCGCTTCACCGGCGGCCTCCTCGTAAAACACGGCCTTCCGGCGAACCTTCAGGACGGAGATCCCAGGAAATGACAGCTAGCAGCAGCGACACGCTTCCGACAGCCACGCGGGTTTCCGACCCGGGCATACGCGCGCTCTACCGGCTGGAGAATCGATGGCAGGCCTGGCTCGATGTCGAGGCCGCCCTTGCCTATGCCCAGGCAGAGCTTGGCATCATTCCTGCGGCAGCGGCGGAGGCGATCGCCGTCAAGGCGAAGCTTGACCTGATGGATCGCAAACGCATCGACGAAGGCTTTGCGCGCACCGGCCACACGCTGGTGCCGCTGGTCTGGGAACTCGGCCGCGTCGTCGGCGAGCCGCATGGCGGCTGGGTGCATTGGGGCGCGACGACTCAGAACATCACGCAGACAGGGGACCTTCTGGTGCTGCGCCAGGCGCACGCGATCATCCTGCGGCAGATCGGCGACATCCTGGCCGCGATGGCCGATCTCGCCGCGCGCACTGCCGACATGCCAATGGCGGGCCGCACGCACGGCCAGCACGCCGTGCCCGCGACCTTCGGCTACAAGGTCGCCGTCTGGATCGATGAACTGCTGCGGCATGTCGAGCGCCTGCAGCAGGCCGCTCCTCGCCTGTTCGTCGCCATGCTGGGCGGTGGCGCCGGCACCTTCGCCTCGCTCGGCAAACAAGGGCCGCCAGTACAGGCCGGCATCGGCCGCCAACTCGGCTTCGGCACGATGACCGTACCGTCACGCGCGCTGGGCGATCACCTGGCGGAGAACATCTGCATCCTCGGCCTGCTCGCGGCGACCTGCGGCAAGATCGGCCGCGAGGTCTACACCCTGATGAAGACCGAGTTCGGCGAGGTCGAGGAACCGGTGCCGCCGGGCACCGTCGGCAGCTCGACCATGCCGCAGAAGCGCAATCCCAAGCTCTGCCAGGACGTCATTGCAGCGGCGGCCGAGGTGCGCAGCCTGGTGCCGCTGGCGCTCGAAGCAATGACGACCGAGCACGAGGCCGACCGGACGACGAGCCTGATGATGGACAGCGCCGAGGCGCGCGCCTGCGTCGCCACCGGCGACATGCTGGCCCGCCTGTGCGAGATCATGCGCGGCCTCAGCGTCGATCCCAAGCGCATGCGTGAGAACCTCGACCTCGGCGGCGGCTTGATCATGGCGGAAGCCGTGATGCTCGATCTAGGCGCCACGATCGGCCGGCAGCATGCGCATGACGTCGTCTATGACGCCGCTCAGGCCGCGTTCGTCGAGGGCAGGTCCTTCTCCGACCTTCTGGCGGCCGACGCGCGCCTGACCGCACACATGGACAAGAAGGCGATCACCAAGCTGCTCGATCCGACCGCATATACCGGCCTTTGCGCCGACATGGCGCGCGAAGCCGGCGAGCGCGCAAAAGCAGCCGCGGCGAAGTTGGCGGGAGGCGCCTGAGCACTCCTGCTGTCGCTCGTCCGATCAGCCAATATTTGCAACGTCCAGGCCGTTTTGCGCACAATGGCTGCGTGGGATTTCCGCCGAGGAGCTTTCGATGTTGCTGAGCGCCTTCTTCCCGACACGTGACATAGGCCGTGATCCCGCCAAGATCCGGGACTGGGCGCAGGCCGCCGAGGATCTCGGCTACGACTGCATAGAGGTGGCGGATCATGTGTTCGGCGCCGCACCGCGCGGCGACTGGAAGCCCAACTACAGCGAGCACGATCCCTTCCACGAGACTTTCACGACGATGGCCTTCATCGCCGCCGTCACCAAGAACATCAAGCTGTGCAGCGGTGTGCTCATCCTGCCGCAGCGCCAGACCGGCGTGGTCGCCAAGCAGGCCGCAGAAGTCGACATCCTGAGCGGTGGGCGGCTGCGCCTGGGCGTCGGTGTCGGCTGGAACCATGTCGAGTACGAGGCGCTCGGCATTGACTGGAAGACGCGTGGCGCGCGGCAAGCCGAGCAGATCGAGGTGATGCGCCGCCTGTGGACCGAGGACCTGGTCACCTTCGAGGGCAAGTTCCACACCCTGATCGACGTCACCCTGCTGCCAGTTCCTGTCCAGCGACCGATCCCGATCTGGTTCGGCGGCTCGTCAGATGCCGTCGTCAGGCGCGCCGCCCGCATCGGCGACGGTTGGATGCCGATTCTTTCGCCCGAGGCTGCCGAGCCCAAGCTCGCCGCGCTGCGTCAGCATCTCGAGGCATTCGGTCGAGATCCTGCCAAGTTCGGCCTGGAAGGCTGGCTGCGCGTGGATGAAGCGGACCCGCAGCTCTGGGCGGCGGCGGCGCATGGTTGGCAGCGTCTCGGAGCCACGATGGTGATGCTCTTTCCCAGGTATCGCGAGCCCGAATTCGATCGCCAGATCGAGACCTTGCGCCGCTTCAAAGAAGTCGCGCCGAGGTAGTTCAACGAAGCATCTTGGAGCCAAAGGACATGGGCGATCGTCGCATCGGCGTCATCATCAACGGCGCCACGGGTCGCATGGGCACGACCCAGCACGTGGCCAATCTCCTGGCCATCGCCGCGGAGGGCGGCCTTCCGCTTGCCAACGGCGATCGCCTGATACCTGAGCTGATGCTGGTCGGCCGCGATGCCAGGCGTATCGAGAAGCTCGCAGCCGATAACGGTGGTCTGCGCTGGACGACCAAGCTCGAAGACGCCTTTGCCGGACCGGACGACATCTTCATGGATTGCGCCGCGACCGGCGATCGCCCCAATCGCGTGCGGCGGGCGATCGCGGCGGGGAAGCACATCTTCATCGAGAAACCCACGGCGCCGACGGTCGACCAGGCGATGGAACTGGCGCGGCTGGCCGACCGCGCCGGCCGCAAGCACGGCGTCATCCAGGACAAGCTTTTCCTTCCCGGCTTCGCCAAGCTCCTGGCCGTCAGCAAAGCCGGTTTCTTCGGCCGCATCCTTTCGGTGAAGGTCGATGCCGGCTCCTGGATCTTCGACGGCAGCGAGCGGGAGTGCCAGCGGCCGAGCTGGAACTACAGGAAGGCAGAAGGCGGCGGGCTGGCGCTCGATATGATGGCGCACTGGCGCTACATGATCGATCGCCTAGCATCGCCGATCACCGATGTCTGCGCCGTCATGACGACGGCCATCCCCGAGCGAGTCGACGAAGCCGGGCAACGCTACAAGGTGGATGCCGAGGACACCAACTACGCCCTGCTGAAGCTGCAAGGCGGCGCGATCGGCATGATCACCAACAGCTGGGCGACGCGGCCGCGGCGCGACGACACCATGGTGGTGCAGATCGACGGCACCAATGGCTCGGCAGTCGCCGGGCGCTTCCGCTGCTTCACGCAGGCGGCCGCCGACACACCGGAAGCCTTCATCAAGGCCGCCCGGCCCGGCGGCGTCGACCTGATGGCGGACTGGAAAGAAATGCCGGATGCGGGCGGCGACAAGAATCCCTTCCGCCAATGCTGGGAAGCATTCCTGCGGCATGTCGGCGAGGATGCTTCCTATCTGCCGACGCTGGTCGAGGGCGCGAAGGCAGTGCAGCTTGCCGATCTTGCCTATCGCAGCGTCGCCGAGCAGCGCTGGATGAAAGTCCCGGAATTGAGGCTCTGACCATCGCGAAGACTTGATTGGTTCCATCCGGAACTGCGGTCAAAGTAGGCTGCCGCCGGAGGTTACATATGCGCCCTGCCCGTTTCACCGCCATCCTGTTCGCGTCGCTCACCGCGCCGCTGGCCGCTCTAGCGGCCGTCATCGGCGGCGCCTACTACGCCCCTCAGTACGATTACCGTGACTTCTTCGCGGCGACCGACGGCAGGCCCTTCCAGGTCGTACTGGCCGGCAATCCATTCCCCGGCATCGATCCGGCGGTCGTCGCGCGCGACCTGCTGCCGGCCATGCAGCGCGCCAAGCCGCGGCCGGCCCTGACCTTCGTCTACGACACCCCTTCGCCGCGGCCCAGCCCCAACTACCGACTGGTGCTGGTGTTCGATCCGGCGCTCAACCTCAACAGCGATCCGGTGTGCGCCGGCGAGCCACCGCGCTTCCGCCCCGGCACACCCGGCCTCTTCTACGTCTACGCGATCTACTGCCGGAACGACCGCGCGATGTCGCAGACCACGGCATGGACCAACGCCACCGGCCCCACCGACCCGCGCATCGAGCGGCTGTTCCGCGAGCTCTTCCCGGTGATCTTCAGCGAACAGCAGAACCGCTGGGCCTTGAACGACCCGGCGTTCCGGTGAGCGAGTACCGTCCTCGGTCCGCGCTCCTTTAGTGAAACGTTCGGCCGGAATCGATCACGAGGGTCTGGCCCGTCATCGTGTTCGTCCGGCACATCGTGACGACCTGATCGGCGCAGTCGTCCTTGTCGGCTGCCTTGCCTAACAGCGCGCCCTTACGGCCGGCCTCCACCTGCTCGGGCCTGAGGTTCGCCGTCGCCCGTGTGCCTTCGAGCAGGCCGGGCGCCACGCAATTCACCAGCACCTCGGGCGCCAGCGCCACGGCCATGCACTTTGTGAGATGGATCAGTCCCGCCTTGGAGACGGCGTAGGCGATCGACGAGCCGGTCGGGCCTAGCCCCGCCACCGAGGAAATGTTGACGATACGCCCGCTGCCCTGCCGCTTCATCACCGGTGCGACGGCCTTGGTGACCAGCATCGGCCCCGTCAGGTTGATGTCGATGATCTTGGTCCACTCCTCATAGGTGAGATTGTCGAGATCCTTGAACGGGATCGATTTGTTGTAGGCGGCATCGTTGATCAGGATGTCGAGGCGGCCGAAGCGCTTCACCACGTCATCGACCATCTTCTGCACCTGGTCGCGCTTGGTGACGTCGCAGGCGAACGCGGCCGCGCCGACCTGGTGCTTCTCCAGGTCATGCGACACGGCTTCCGCCTGGCCCTTGCTCTGGGCGTAGACGACGGCGATGTGACAGCCCTGTGCAGCCAGTGCATGGCAGATGCGCTGCCCAAGCCCGCCATTCCCGCCAGTGACGACGGCAACTGTCCCTTTCAGGTCCATGCGTTTCTCCCTCGATGTTCGGGCCGGCAGCCTAGAGCCTGTTCCGACACGAGGGAATCACTATGATCTTCGCACCAAACCGGCGCGCAAGGCGGATGGAGGAAACATGGGCCGCAAGTACGACGTCATCGATGCCGATGGGCATGTGCTGGAGCCGTTCACCTTGTGGGACGACTACCTGGATCCGCAGTATCGCGAGCGTGCGCCGAAACTCGTGAAGGACAAGAACGGCAGGGAGCGCCTGCTGCTCGAAGACAAGATGCTTGGCAGTCGCGCGGGCTTCGGCGGCATCGGCGGCGTGGGCGCCCGACAGGGCGTCGTCGCCGCCGACGCTATGGAATACAAGGACGGCCGCAAGGGCGGCTTCGATCCGCACGCGCGCATCCCCGACATGGACCTCGACGGCATCGACGCTGCCTTCCTCTATCCCAGCCTCGGCCTGTTCGCCGGCGCCGTCAGCGATCCCGCCTTCGCCGCCGCGATGTGCCGCGCCTACAACCGCTGGCTTGCCGACTACTGCAAGCCTTACCCCGACCGACTGTTCGGTATCGCTATGCTGCCGATGCAGTCGATCGATGCGGCGATCCAGGAGATGCGTTTCGCCCGCAAGGAACTCGGCTTCCGCGGCGGCTTCCTCAGACCCAACCCCTACAACGACCGCAAGCTGCACGATGCAGAATACGAGCCGTTCTGGACGGCGGCCGAAGAGCTCGACTTCAGCATCGGCATCCACGAGGGCGGCAACAGCGGAATGCCTACCGTCGGCATCGATCGTTTCGACGGCCGTGGCGCGCAGCACATCATCTCCCACACTATGGAGATGATGCTGGCGGCAATGAGCTTCATCTGGGGCGGCGTTTGCGAGCGGCATCCCAAGCTGCGCGTCGGCTTCCTCGAGTCGGGCGGCGGCTGGATCGCACCCTGGCTCGACCGCATGGACCGCCACTTCGACGACAAGGGTTTCAACGATTCCGGCCTCAGCATGCGGCCGAGCGACATCTTCCGGCGCAACTGCTGGATCTCGTTCGAGCCGGTCGAAGGGTCGATCGGCGCGCTGGCCGAGTATATCGGCCCGCACAAGATCCTATGGGCGACCGACTATCCCCATCGCGACGGGTTCTTCCCGGGGGCGCCGGAGATGCTGAAGGAGCGGATGAAGGGTCTGTCGCCCGAGGCCCAGCGCAAGATCATGGCCGGCGGTGCCATGGGCTTCTACGGCCTGCACTGAGCCGTCTCGAGGGAGAGCGGACCTCCGGTCCGTGCTCCTGGTTACTTGATACCCAGCAGCTTTGCCGCCGTGCCGCCCAGTATGGCGATTCGCTGCTCGTCGCTGAGGCCGGGCGTGCCCAGCACGAGGTCGACTTCGGTGCTGGTCCACGGGAACGGATAGTCGGTGCCGATCATGATCTGGCCGGGCCCGGTTTCAGCGATCAGGTGGCGCAGCGCTTCAGGCGTGAACACGATGGTATCGAAGAAGAGCTGGCCGTCCTTGAGGTAGGCGGTCGGCTGCTTCTTCGGCAACGGGCCGACGCGGTTGGGGAAGCATCGGATCACCGCGTCCGACCGGTTGGCGTAGGACGGCAGGAACCCGCCTCCATGAGCAGCGCAGATCTTCAGCCCGGGGAAGCGATCGAGCGTGCCCTCGAAAATCAGGTGCGACAGCGCGATCGTCGTCTCCAGCGGATTGCCGATGGTGTTGGTCAGAAGACCGCTGCCGCCCAGCCGGCCGCTGGGTTCGAGCTCGCGCGTACCGAGCGGATGCATGAAGACCAGCACGCCCAGTTCCTCGCACTTGGCCCAGAACGGATGAAAGCGTGGATTGGCCAGTTCCTCACCGGCGACGCTGCCGCCGACGCCAACGCCACGGAAACCCAGCTTCTTGACGGCGTGCTCCACCTGCTCGGCCGCAAGTTCGGGGTGCTGCAAGGCGGCCGTCGCAAAGGCGACGAACCGGTCGGGGTTGGCGGTGCAGAACTCCACCAGCGTTTCGTTCTGGATCCGGATCAGCTCGGCGGCGACGTCGCGTTCGGCCCGGTACCAGTATGGATTGATGCTGAGCGCCTCGACGTCGATGCCCTGCGCATCCATGGCCGCGATGCGCTGGCTGGTGTCGTCCATCAGGAGACCGGGCGCCTCGAGCGGGTGCTTGATCAAGGCCATCGCCTTGGGCACGCAACAATGGGCGTGCACGTCGATGGTCTTGACGCGCTTGCCGTTGACAACGACCTCGCGGCGACGGGGATGACCATGGCCGTGCGCGTGGGCCGGCGGACTGAGGCCCGCCGCCGCGTGCAGTTCGCAGCCGGTGAAGACGATTGGATTCGCCGGCGCGCTCGGCACCACATTCCCGCCCAAGGACATTTTCGTCTCCCTCTTCTTCGTGGGCCGGGAGCCTACAATGCCTTGATCCTTGAGTCGCCTCCGCTACGATGACATCCCCTGTGTAACCGAGAGGCCTTATGCGATGGCCGACCATGACCATGACCACGCCCACGAACACGGTTCGGAATTGTCCGAGACCCAGCTGCGTGTGCGCGCGCTCGAAACCATCCTGACCGAGAAAGGCTATATCGATCCCGCGGCGCTCGACGCCATCGTGGAGGCCTACGAAACCAAGATCGGCCCGCGCAACGGCGCCCTCGTCGTCGCCAAGGCGTGGACCGATCCCGCCTTCAAGCAGGCGCTCCTGAAGGACGCCACGGCGGCGGTCGGCACGCTGGGCCACGTCAGCCCGGTCGGCGACCATCTTGTAGCGGTCGAGAACACACCGCAGCGCCACAACATGATCGTCTGCACCTTGTGCTCCTGCTACCCGTGGGAAGTGCTGGGCCTGCCGCCGATCTGGTACAAGTCCGCCCCCTACCGCTCGCGCGCGGTCAAGGACCCGCGCGGCGTGCTCACCGACTTCGGCGTCAAGCTTGCCAAGGAAACCGAGATTCGCGTGTGGGATTCGACTGCGGAGACACGCTTCATCGTGCTGCCCATGCGTCCCGCCGGCACCGACGGGTGGAGCGAAGAGCGTCTCGCCGATCTGGTGACGCGAGATTCGATGATCGGCACCGGGCTCGCCCTCGCACCGCGGGAGGTCGCCAAATGAACGGCGTGCACGACATGGGCGGCATGGACGGCTTCGGCAAGGTCGAGGCCGAGAAGAACGAACCGCCGTTCCACGAAAAGTGGGAAGGCCGCGTGATGGCCATGCAACGGTCGATGGGTTATGCCGGCGCCTGGCACATCGACGACGGTCGCTATGCCCAGGAAACCCTGCCGCCGAGGACCTACCTCGCCGCGTCCTACTACTGGCGTTGGGCGCTTGGGATGGAGAAGAACCTGGTGGAGCGCGGGTTCGTCACCGAAGAAGAATTCAAGGCCGGACGCTCACTGGCGCCGGGCAAGAAACTGCCGCGCCGGTTGACGAAGGATGTCGTCGATGCCGGCATGACGCGCATGTCCTTCTTCCGCCAGCAGCAGGGCCCTGCCCGCTTCAAGCCGGGTGATCGCGTGCGCACCGTAAACATCAATCCCCTGACGCATACCCGCCTGCCGCGCTACGCGCGCGACAAGGTGGGCGTCGTCGAACTGATCCACGGCTGTCACGCCTATCCGGATGCGGTCGCCAGCGGGCGTGGCGACGATCCGCAGTGGCTCTACACGGTCGTGTTCGAGGGCCGCGAGATCTGGGGCCCGGATACGGATCCCACGCTCACCATCTCGATTGACGCCTTCGAGCCCTATCTCGAACCGGCATGACGGATCATCCGACCATCCCCGTTCCCGGCATACCCTGCGACGCGGAAGGGCCGGTATTCCGCGAACCATGGGAGGCGCAGGCCTTCGCCATGGCGCTGGCCTTG
Source organism: uncultured Rhodospirillales bacterium (assembly GCA_902825855.1). GTDB lineage: Bacteria > Pseudomonadota > Alphaproteobacteria > Reyranellales > Reyranellaceae > Reyranella. The sequence goes on from CADECW010000062.1 coordinate 21,503, forward strand.
CATCAGCGCGGCCTGTTCACCTGGCCGGAATGGGCTGCCACGCTCGGCGATGAGATCAAGCGGGCGCAGGCGGCGGGCGACCCCGACACGGGAAGCACCTACTACTCGCATTGGCTCGCCGCCCTGGAACGGCTGGTCACCGAGAAGGGCGTCGCCGACGCCGCACTATTGGCGCGCTACCACGACGCCTGGGACCACGCCGCCGACCGCACTCGGCACGGCGACCCGATCGAACTCAGGCCGGAGGATTTCCGGTCGTAGTCCGTGCGGAAGCGCAGATCAAAAGTCCGCGTCGCAGTCCTACAGATATTTCGCCGGCCTGATCATCGCACGCCACATGTGGGCGACCGGGCTGTTGTCGAAGCCCAGCCCCTGCTCGGGCTGGCGGAAGTTGCGGCCGATGATGTCGGCGAACTCTTCCAGCTCGACATGCACGTTGGGATCGAACGAGTAGATGTCGTGCACCGTGATCATGCGGCCCGACATGTACCACTTGTGGTTCCGCATGCGCTTGTAGTCCTCCTCCACGTAGGGATCGGGACGATAGTCGGCGCCGAACAACGTGACGTAGGATTGCGGATATTCGTAGCCGACCGATTCGTCGGCGTAGAAGCGCAGCACCTGGTGTGCACGGATCGCCCACGTCACTTCCTCGTCGACATAGGGCTCGACCAGCTGAGCGCCCCAGTAGCCATGATCGCCGCGGATGAAGCCGGTGCCGGCGATGTCGTGCAGCAGACAGGCCAGCACCATCTTCTCCGGCAAGCCGCCCTTCACCGCATGGCGGGCACTTTGCAGCAGGTGCATCGACGGCCCGAACCGCAGCTTGAAGAAGTCGATCAACGTGGGCTTCTCCGGCATCGCCGGCAGGCGCGGATCGTCGCCCATCAGGACGCGCAACTTCGGATTGGCCTTGATCATGGCGCCGGCGTTGGGCGGCGGGCTCATGTCGCCTTCGGCCATCATGTGCAGGCGCGATTTGACGACGATGTAGTCGAGCTCGGCCGCCATCTCGGCTTCCAGGGCGTCGGCGCGCTGCGCGGCACTCATGCTTGCGTTCATGGCACGTCTCCTCCGGCGTTTCGGCGAGCCTAAATCACAATCCGCCCGGCTTCCAGCAGGACGGATCGTGCCCATGGAGGAGGTGCCCGGGGCAGTTGGACGATGCCGCTTCGCGGCACCGTCCAATCGGAAGCCGCGCAGGCACGTGTTACGGTACCCATCCTGTCGCATAGCCCGTGGAAGATCGCATGCCCGCCTCCTACGAAACGCATCGCCGCCAGCTCGAGCTGATCCTGAACGCCTGGGGCATGGCACCGCCGGCCGCCGCCAGCACCGCCGAGATCATGAGCTGGGCCGACCTGCACGGCATCGACACGCACGGCATCTCCATGGTGCCGGTCTATGACGAGCGCCGGCGCGGCGGAAAGATCGACATGAAGGTCGAACCGGTCGTTTCGCGGGAAACACCGGTATCGGCGCTGGTCGACGGCCGCGGCGGCCTCGGTCACGCCAACGCCCGGCGAGCGATGGATCTTGCCATCGCAAAGGCCACGACCTCGGGCATCGGCGTAGCCGTGGTGCGCAACTCGGCGCATTTCGGCGCCTGCGGCTTCTATGCCCTGATGGCGGTCGAGGCCGGCCTGATCGGGATGGTCGCGACATCGGCGAGCGGCATCCAGGTCGCACCGACTTTCGGCGCACAGGCGAGGCTCGGCACCGATCCGATAGCCTTCGGTGCGCCGGGCCGGCCGGGCGAGCCGTTTCTGCTGGACATGGCGACCACCACCGTGGCCGCCGGAAAGATCCGCAACAAGGCCAACGAGAACCTGCCGACGCCGCCAGGCTGGCTGGTCACTGCCGAAGGCAAACCCAGCACCGACCCGCGCGAGGTGAGCAAGGGCGGTTTCATGACGCCGCTCGGTGGCACGCCGGAAGGCAGCAGCCACAAAGGCTACGGCCTGTCCTCGATGGTGAACATCCTGTCGTCGGCGCTGTCAGGCGCTACGATGATCACCGACCCGATGCACACCAAGAAGCCGGGCACACAGGACATCGGCCACTTCATGCTGGCGCTCGATCCGGGCATCTTCCGAGATGCGAAGGAATTCCGCGACGACGTCGCCGCGTTCTGCGACTCGCTGCGTGCCACCAAGCCGGTCGACCCTGATCGGCCCGTGATGGTGGCGGGCGAACCGGAACGGCGCATCGCCGCCCAGCGGCTCAAGACCGGCATTCCCGTCGGACCCGGCCTGCTCGCCAAAGTGCGCGACGTCGCGCTCGCCTCGGGCGCGCCGTGGATCATGACGAACTGAGTCTAGAGTTCGACTACCTGCGGGTCGCGCGCCTTTCGCGGGACGACTCTCATCAGCGACAGCGCGGCAGCGCCGACGCCAAGGATGCCGAGCATCAGGATCACGAGGCGGCTGGCTGAGACGAGCGTCGCGCTCGAGGCATCGACAGTGATGCCGTTCGAGCCGGGCGCGGCGGCGATGCCGAGCGCCAGTACGGTCGATGCGCCGGCGATCCCCGTGCTGATGCCGAGGTAACGCACCACGTTCAGCAGGCTTCCGGCCTCGCCGGTCAATTCGTCGGGGGCCGTCGCCATGATGGCGCTGCTGTTGGGCGAGATGAACAGTCCCTGCCCCGCGCCGAAGATCGCCAGCGCCAGCATGACCATCGGCAAGTTCACCGCCTTCCCGTCGAGGAAAGCGTAGAGAACCGCAAGGCCGGCGACACAAATCGCCATGCCCGACGCCGTCACCACGCGCGCCCCGAAGCGGTCGTAGAGCAAGCCGCCGACAGGTGCCAGCAGGCCAAGCAATACGGGCACGATCGAAAGTCTCAGGCCCGCGACAAGCGCGGAGTCCTGGTAGATGCGGACCAGCACGAAGGGAATGAGGAAAAACACGCCGAACAGCGTGGCGTACGACAGGAAGTTCGCGAGGTTGCCGGTCAGGAAGGCCGGCTGGCGCAACAGCTTGAAGTCAATCAGCGGTGTCTTGGCCTTGTGCTCGACGCGGACGAACAGCGCCAGCAGAATCACCGCAGCCACGACGCAGGAGATGAAGGCGGGCGACGTCAAGCCCCAGGCATGGCCCTCGTTCAGAATCGCGACAAGCGCGGTAAGCGCCGGTGCGATCAGGAACGCGCCGTGCCAGTCGAAGCGTCCGGCTTCCTCGAGATGCCGCGTCTGCGGGAGCACGAACCAGCCGAGCAGCACGCCGAGGAGTCCGAACGGGACGTTGATCCAGAACGCCCAGTGCCAGCCCAGGGTGTCGAGCACCAGGCCGCCGACTGCTGGCCCGACACCCAGCCCGATCGCCTGCGCCGCCGACTGCAGCCCGAGCGCGCTGCCGCGATGCTCAGCCCCCGCTGCCAGGACAACGATGGCGATGCTGTTGGCGGTGAGCAGCGCGGCGCCGATGCCCTGCACGATGCGGAAGGCGATCAAGCTCGGCAGGTCGGGCGCGAAGCCGCACAGGCCGGAGCCGATGACGAAGATCAGAAAGGCAACGGTGTAGAGCAGCTTGCGGCCGATCATGTCGGCCAACCGGCCGAAGATCGGCATGAATGACGCCATCGTCAGGATGTAGGCCACGGCGACCCAGCTCACGGTGCTGAGCGGTGCATGGAAGTCGCGCTCGAGCCGGGGCAACAGCATCTGCGTCAGGCTGGCATCGACCTGGCCCATGAAGGCGCCGACGCACACCGTACCGACGACAGCCCAGCGATACCACGAAAGCCGGGCGACGGCTTGCAACGGCGGCGGCTCATGGCCTCTTAGCAGCGCTTCGCGCAGCGCGACGATCGATGCTGGGCCCGGCGCCGTGCCCCCCATCAGGCGGCATCCTCCAGCACCATTGCCGCAGCTTTTTCGCCGATCATGATCGATGGGGCGTTGGTGTTGCCCGAGGTGAGCGTGGGCATGATCGAGGCATCGGCGACACGCAGGCTCGCGAGTCCGTGCACGCGCAGGCGGCTGTCCACGACGGCCATCGCATCCGAGCCCATCTTGCAGGTACCGACGGGATGATAGGTCGTCTCGGCGGCCTGCTTGACCCAGGCGACGATCTCGTCGTCGGTCTTGCGTTCCGGACCCGGCGCGATCTCGCCGATCTGCAAATGGGCGAGCGCCGGCGCATGCATGATCGAACAGGCGATGCGGACGGCGCGCACGGTAAGCTCGGCGTCGACGGATGCCGACAGGAAATTGAAATTGATGGCAGGCTGCGCCTTCGGGTCGGGCGAAACGACGTGGATAGTCCCCCTGCTCTCGGGCCGCATCGGATGTGCGTAGCAGGTCATGCCGGATTGGCGCGCAATGCGCGGTCCCTTCGGTCCTGGCTCGGTCAGCATCGGCACCCAACCGAGCAGCAGGTCCGGAGAAGCGAGGCCCTCGCGCGAGCGCACGAAGGCGCGGATCGGTGCGGCGACCATCGACAGCAGGCCGTCGCCGAACAAGGCATAGCGCATCGCCTGGTAGACGAGGCCAAGCCCTCGTCCTCGATGATTGAAAGTGAAACCCTTGGCGCCGATCGACCAGCGGGTGCGCGGCGCAAAGTGATCGCGCAGATTCTCGCCCACGCCCGGCAGGCCATGGTGCACGGCAATGCCAAGCGCCTGCAGTCGGTCAGGCTGGCCGATGCCCGACAGTTCCAGGAGCTGGGGCGAGTTGATCGACCCCGCACTGACGACGACCTCACGCCCCGCCCGGGCCTCTCGCGCCGTACCCGCGACGGAGTAGCGGACACCGACGCAGCGCTTTCCCTCGAGCACCAGCGCCGCGGTCAGCGCGTCGGTCACGATGCGCAGATTGGGCCGGCCGCGGACGGGATCGAGATAACAGCGCGCGGTGCTCATGCGCTGACGCGAGGCGATCGTCGCCTGGCTCATGCCGATGCCGTCCTGGTGGGCTCCGTTGTAGTCGGGATTGTGCCGGATACCGACCTGGCCAGCGGCCTCGATCAGCGCCGAGAACAGCGGATCGCGCCAGTCGGGATCGGTGACGCGCAACGGGCCGTCGCGGCCGCGAAAAGCGTCGTCGCCGTCGCCCTCGTAGGTCTCCATCTTCTTGAAGAACGGCAGAACGTCGCTGTAGCTCCAGCCGCGGTTGCCCATTTGCGCCCAGGAATCGAAATCCTGCGCCTGGCCGCGCACGAAGGCCTGGCCGTTGATGGCGCTCGAGCCGCCGAGCAGTTTTCCGCGCGGCACCGGCAGGCGGCGCCCGTTGGTGTTGGCCTCGGGCTCGGCGCTGTAAAGCCAGTTGGCCGAGGGATTGTTGATGAGCTTGGCGTAGCCGATCGGGATGCGCGACCACGGATTGCTTGCTGGACCCGCTTCGAGCAGCAGAACGCGGTTGCGCGGATCGGCCGACAGCCGATTGGCCACGGCAGCCCCGGCCGAGCCCGCGCCGACGACGATGTAGTCGAAAGTCTCGTTGGTCATTTGAAGCGGTAGCGAAAGTCGCAGTAGGCGGCGCCCTGCATGATGGTCTGGGTGCGCTTGAACTCGATGCTGGATCCGGCGACGTCGGCGATGTGGAAATCCGAATCGCACAGCAGGATGCCGCCCAGTTCGGGCTCGCCCAGGCCGCGGAAGAACTCGGCGTACTGGCAGCGCGTGACGTTGTATTCACGCACGGTACCGTCGTCCTTCAGCATGTCGCGATCGACCGCGTCGCCGATGCGCGGCCGCATGTCCTCCGCCCACACCGCGTCCCATTGCTGCCGTGGCGAGCCCGGCTTGCTCGCGCCGATGCGATGGTAGAGATCGCGCGCCCATTGGCGCAACGCATCGCCGACGATGCGGTCGGCCTTCTCCTTGCCGACCTCGGCACGCAGCGAGCGCAGGATCGGCAGGATCACTTCGGCCTGCAGCTTGACCTCGTCGAGCAGGGAAATGGCGTTTGCGGACATGGTGGGCCTCCCCGTTTGTGCAGACACGATCCTAGAGGATGGCGCGATCGCATGTCATCGCACCGCTCAACGAAACGCCCGCTTCTCGGCTTGAAGTAGCGCGTCGGTTGTCGGAACGTCGGACAAACCTCGAGGAACCCCACGACATGACAGCCACCCAGCTCGACAGCCTCGTCACTCTGCTGCGCTCGCGCGCGACGCCGCCGGACTACGACGTCGGCCAGGCGAGGGCCCGGTTCGAGAAGACCGCCGTGTTCCTGGGCGGGGCGCCGGATGCGAAGTGCGAGAAGGTCGATGCCGGCGGCGTGCCGGCGGAATGGGTTTCGGCGCCGGGCTGCGACACCGGACGGGCGATCCTCTACCTGCACGGCGGTGGCTATGCCATCGGCTCGCTCAACACGCATCGCCGGCTCGCCTACGACATCTCCGCCGCGTCGGCGGCCAAGGTGCTGCTGATCGACTACCGCCTCGCACCGGAGCATCCCTTTCCCGCCGCAGTCGACGACGCAGCCGCGGCTTGGCGCTGGCTGCTGCAGCAGGGGTTCTCCGCCAGCCGTTTGGCGATCGCCGGTGACTCGGCGGGCGGCGGGCTCACCATCGCCACGCTGGTCAACCTGCGCGACAAGAAACTTCTCCTGCCGGCCTGCGCGGTCGCGCTCTCGCCCTGGGTCGACCTCGAGGGGCTGGGCAACAGCATCACGACGCGCGCTGCCCAGGATCCCATGGTGCAGAAGGACGGCTTGATATGGATGGCGAAGATGTATCTCGCCGGCCAGGATCCCAGGACGCCGCTCGCTGCTCCGCTGCATGCCGACTTGAAGGATCTGCCGCCGGTGCTGATCCAGGTCGGCAGCGCCGAGACTCTGCTCGACGACGCCATCCGCGTCGCCGAGAAGATGCATGCCGCCGGTGTCGACGCCCGGCTCGCCATCTGGCCCAACATGCTGCATGTCTTCCCGCTGTTCGCGCCCATCCTTTCGGAGGGCCGTGACGGCTGCATCGAGATCGGCAACTTCATCCGCAGCAAGACCGCGTAGAGGAGCATCCAATGCCTCGCATGACCGGTGGCGACGCCATCGTCGATTCCCTGCTGCGGCACGGCATCGACACCATCTTCGGTCTGCCCGGCGTGCAGATGTACGGCCTGTTCGACGCCTTCGCGCGCAACGCCAACCGGCTGAAGGTCATAAACGCGCGGCACGAGCAGACGACCGCGTATATGGCACTGGGTTACGCGCAGTCCTCGGGCAAGCCGTCGGCCTTCACCGTCGTGCCCGGTCCCGGGGTGATGAACGCCATGGGCGCGCTCACGACTGCCTGGGGAGTCAATGCGCCGATCATGTGCATCACAGGCCAGGTCCCGAGCGCCATGATCGGTCGTGGCCGCGGCCAACTGCACGAGATGCCCGATCAGCTCGCGACGCTGAAGACGCTGCTGAAATTCGCCGAGCGCATAGAGCACCCGACCGAGGCGCCGCAGGTCATGGCGCGCGCTTTCCAGGCGATGATTTCGGGACGCCCCGGACCAGTCGCGGTCGAGATGCCGTGGGACATGTTTCCGGCCACATCTGACGTGACGCCGATCGACCCATTGGGCAAACGCCCGAATCCCGAGCCCGATCCCGACAAGATCGCCGCGCTTGCCAAGCTGGTCGACGGCGCCAAAGCGCCCATGATCTGGATCGGCGGCGGCGCCGTCGATGCCGGGCCGGAGATCCTGGCGTTGGCTGAGAGGATCGGCGCTCCGGTCGTGTCGTTCCGGATGGGCAAGGGCGTGGTCGATTCGCGCCATCCGCTGTCGTTGAACACCGTCGGCGGCTTCGAATTGTGGGACAAGACCGACCTTCTCATCGGCATAGGCACGCGCCTCGATACGCCGATCGCGCGCTGGGCGCCCGCTCCCGCCGGCCTCAAAACCGCGCGCATCGATCTCGATCCCGCTGAGCATCGCCGGCTTGCCGTCAACGTCGCGATCGTCGCCGACGCAGCCGACGGCGCGCGCGCGTTGACCCAGGCAGTGGCTCGCAAGGACGGCAAGGACTGGCGCGCCGCCATCGCCGACGCCAAGGAAGCGGCCCACGCCGCGATCGCCAAGGCCGACCCGCAATATTCCTACATGAAGGTGATCCGCGAGACCCTGCCCGACGACGGCATCGTCGTCGATGAGGTCACGCAGCTCGGCTACATCATCTGGTACGGCTATCCTGTGCATCAGCCACGTCGCCTGGTGAGCTCCGGCTTCTCCGGCACCTTGGGCTATGGCTTCCCGACGGCACTGGGCGTCAAGGTGGCAAACCCCGATCGGCCGGTCGTCTCGGTGACCGGCGACGGTGGCTTCCTGTTCGGCGGCTCCGACCTCTCCACCGCCAAGCAGTTCGGCATCAATCTGGTGACGGTGCTCGTGAACAACGCCTCCTACGGCAACGTGAAACGCGACCAGGAACGACTCTACGAAGGCCGCCACTCCGGCGCCGTGCTGCACAATCCCGATTTCCAGGCCTATGCCCGCGCCTTCGGCGTGCCGGCCTGGCGAGTCGAGACCGCCGATGCCTTCCGCGGCGCCCTCCGCGAGGCTCTGGCCACGGATTCCCCGGCGGTGGTCGAGGTCGTCTCGGACATCGACAAGGACTATCCACCCTACAAGTTCCATCAGCCCCGGCTCTGAACGGGCACACCGACGGCAATTTCTCGTCACGTCGTGCGACCGGCACTCATCGCTTGTGCGGGTTGCTTTTCGTCGCCACACTTCCCGGAAAAGGGGAGACAAACGTGGCAGGTGTGTTGACGGGATGAAGCCCCAGGACCTCCTTTGCCTCCATCCGTTCTTTGCGTCGCTGGTTGAAAGCGATGTGCGGACGCTGATGATGCGCACGCGGACCAAGCGTGTTCCCGCCGGTCGCACCATCTTCCGCAAGGATGAACCGGGCGACGGGCTCTATGGGATATTGGCCGGGCGTGTCGCCTTCACCGTTGATTCACCGGACGGAAGGGAGCTCACCCTCAACGTGCTGGGGACTGGCGAGTTCTTCGGCGAAATCGCCCTGCTCGACGGCAAGGGACGAAGCGCCACGGCGGTGGCCCGCGATGCATGCGAGCTGCTGTTCATCGGGCGCACCGAGTTCTTGTCGTTCTTCAGCGAGCGACCGCAGTCGATGATGAACGTCGTCGAGCTCCTGTGCGAGCGCGTGCGGCTGGCGACCGACTACATTGCCGACGCTGCATTCCTGGGATTGTCGCGCCGGCTGGCCAAGCAGATCCTGCTGCTGCTCGAGCGAACCCCCTCCGCCCACCACGCAGCCTTGAACGTCTCACACGCTGAGCTGGCCTCCATGCTTGGCGTCTCGCGCGAACATGTCAGCCGCCAGCTCTCCTTCTGGAGCGATAAAGGCATTCTCGATCAGGGTCGCGGCCGACTCGTCGTCCTCGACCGCGCCGCCCTGGCGCAAGTCCTTGCCGGCGACCACTGACACTTTGTCTACTGCAATCTTTACGAGAAGTGCCGAAAATTGCATGACGGCGGCAGCCGAACCGCTATGCTGGCGCACGCCGTCGCCGGCGCCTTGAAGGCATAATCTGGCCATGTCAGCCCATCGCCGCCGCCTTTCTGCGATCCTTCACTCCGACCTCAGGGGCTTCGTGCGTCTGATGGAAGGCGGTGAAGAGCGGACGGTCAGCCGGTTGAAGGCGGTACACACAGAGGTCTGGCGTCCCGCCATCGAGACCGGTGGCGGCACCGTGGTGAATATCGTGGGCGATTCGGTGCTGGCCGAGTTCGATTCGGTGATCGCCGCGGTCGCCACGGCGATCGACATCCAGGAGCGCATGGCGCAGTTCAACGACATGCTCGACGAGGACCAGCGGCTCATGTTCCGCATCGGCGTGCACCTCGGCGAGGTCCTGGTAGACGAGGAGACAGGGAGTATCTTCGGCGACGGCGTCAACATCGCTGCGCGCATCCAGAACCTGGCGGAGCCCGGCGGCATCGCCGTATCGCGGGCGGTGCGCGATGTAACGGCCCTTCAGTCGAACTATGTCTTCGTCGATGCCGGCGAGCACGAAGCCAAGAACGTCAGCCGGCCGCTACAGATCTACCATGTCCACCCACGCGGCAGTGCTTCGATGCGGACCACGACCTCGGCCGTGCCGCGGGTCACGCTACGCTTCCGCGGCACACATGCCGATCGGAAGTTCTCCTTCGACGTCGACATCGACAAGCTGATGGAGCGTCGCGAAGGCTTCCTGATCGGGCGAGACTTCGAACAGTGCGACATTGTCTTGTCGGACTCAACGGTGTCCCGGCGTCATGCCCGGCTGATCTTCGCCAACGGCATGCTTCAGATCGAGGATCTCGGCTCGACCAACGGCACATCCGTGAACGCCGAGACGGCTAGCCCCGGCCAACCCCAGCGCCTCAAGTCGGGAGCCAAGCTCAAGATCGGCGAGATCGACTTCACCGTCGGGCGAGATTGAGGTCTCGCCAGACGGGAAGAAGTCATAGGCCACCGGGCCGCACGCTGCGGTTTTGCCGGCTTCTGACTTCGGTGCCTCCAACGCGACGATCGCAAAATCGAAAGGCGGCGTTCTGCGAAGCGCTTCACACAGTGACGACTATTTTTCGCAAGGCACGAGCGTTGCGGACCGTCAAACGCCGGCGGCCCAACTCGACGATCCCGACATCGCGCCAGGCGACAAGCTGCTTGCTGACGAACTCCCGCGAGACGCCGAGCATGCGCGCGAGGTCGTTCTGCGAGATGCGAAGCGTGACCGGCGGGCGACACGCCGACTCGTCGGCATCGATCAAGGTCACGATCAGCTTGGCAAGCCGTGCCGGAGCGTCCAGGAACGTGGCGTCCTCGACCACGCTGGTGATACGGCGCAGGCGCCCGCAGACGAAGCCCACGATCCAGATCATCGCTTCCGGTTTCAGCTTGAGGAAGGCCAACAGCTTGTCGCGGCTGACAAGCATCAGCTCGGACGCCTCGTACGCAACGGCCGATGCGCTGCGGCCCTTGCCGTCTAGGAGCGCCAGCTCTCCGAAGATCTCGCCAGTGCCATGCCTGTTGATGATGAGGTCCCTGCCCTCGGCGGACTCGGCGACGATCAGGACGCTGCCCGACAGGACGCCATAGAGGCCGTCGCCCGGATCCCCTCTCCGGAACACGAACTCGCCGGCCTCGAAGCGCTTGACGGCCGCTCGTCTCAGAAGCTCGCGTGCGGTCTCGTCGGTCAGGGCGCTGAAGAAGGGATGGCGGGCAAAGAGGTCCGGCGGTCTCATCCGACCATCAGCCTATCAGCCGGCCGCGCGGGCTTGTGTGACCCACTTCACAGTAGGGTCGACGGATATTTGGCAAAATGCCGCTGGTACGTAGACGGCCCGAGGCCTCAGCTTCCGAAGCGACGGGGCCAAGTCTCGATTTTGACAGTTTCAACAGCCAAAACGGCCTCGCATGACGGCGACGCCAATCATGTATTCTCCGCCTTGCGCCCGACCGACGATTTGGCGCCAACGCAGGAGGAGACATGGCCAACGCACCGACCGTCGAGCGACAGCGCCGAGCTTACGTGCCCAATGACGCCTGGCTGGCCAAGCGACCGAAGGAGCCGATCCTCGAGCCCGATCTGCCGATCGTCGACCCGCACCATCACCTGTGGGACCACGCCAACCATCGCTACCTGCTGGACGAGCTGCTGGCCGATACCGCCACCGGCCACAACATCACCCACACGGTCTATATCGACTGCCGCTCGATGTACCGCGCCGACGGGCCGAAGGAGATGAAGCCGGTAGGCGAGACCGAGTTCGTCAACGGCATTGCCGCCATGAGCGCCAGCGGTATCTACGGACCGACGCGGGCCTGCGCCGGCATCATCTCCTATGTCGACATGAGCCTCGGTGCGCGCGCGCGCAGTGTGCTCGAGGCGCACGTCGTGGCAGGCAACGGCCGTTTCCGCGGCATCCGCCATTCCGGCGGCTGGGATCCCAGTCCGGACGTACGCAACGCCCATACGAACCCGCCGCAGGGCCTCTACGCCCAGGCCGACTACCGCGCCGGTGTGGCCGAGCTTGGAAAGCTCGGTCTCACCTACGAGGCCTGGCAGTACCATCCGCAGGTGAAGGAAGTCACGGCGCTGGCAAAGGCCGTGCCCGGCACCACCATGATCCTGAACCACTGCGGCGGTCCGCTGGGCATCGGACCCTATGCCGGCAAGACCGATGCGGTGTTCGCCGCCTGGAAGTCGGACATGACCGAGCTGGCGCAATGCCCCAACGTCGTGGTGAAGCTCGGCGGGCTCGGCATGGATATCGGCCCGTTCGTCGAGCACATGCAGCGGCCTGCTCCGCCCTCCTCGCAGGACATCGCCGCCGCCTGGGGTCCTTGGATCAAGACCTGCATCGAAGCCTTCGGCGCCGACCGCTGCATGTTCGAAAGCAATTTCCCGGTCGACAAGATTTCCAACGGCTACGCCACGTTGTGGAACGCGTTCAAGCTGATGGCCGCGGGCGCGTCGGCGAGCGAGAAGACGGCCTTGTTCAGCGGCACGGCAAAGCGCGTATACAATTTGTCATGACCTCTGGACCGCGCGCTGGAAGTGCGCGGCACGGAAGAGTCCGAGGAGATAGCAATGTTCAAGCGCGTCCTGATCGCCAATCGCGGAGAGATCGCGATCCGCATCGCCCGGGCGGCGGCGTCGCTCGGCGTCGATTCGGTGGCGGTTTTCACCCGGCCCGATTCGATGTCGCTCCACACAAAGCTGGCGGACGCCGCGCGCGAAATTGGCGGGGATGCAATATCCGGCTATCTCGACGTCGAAGCGATCATCGCTGCCGCCAAAGCCAGCGGCAGCGATAGCGTCCATCCCGGCTACGGCTTCCTGTCGGAGAACACCTTCTTTGCGGAGCGCTGCAAGGCAGAGGGACTGCATTTCATCGGGCCCTCTCCGAAGAGCCTCAAATTGTTCGGCGACAAGGTCGCCGCCCGGGCGTTCGCGCAAGCCCAGGGAATTCCCGTCATTCCCGGGACGCCTGCACAATCTTCGGCCGAAGAGGCCAAGGAGAGCGCCAAGACCATCGGCTATCCGGTGATGCTGAAAGCCTCGGCCGGCGGCGGCGGGCGCGGCATGCGCGTGGTGACCAAGGCCGACGAGATGGACGACGCTTTCGCGCGCTGCCAGAGCGAGGCGGAAGCGGCCTTCGGCGATCGTGCCGTGTTCCTGGAGAAAATCGTGCCCAGGCCGCGCCATATCGAGGTCCAGGTGCTGGGCGACGGCAAGGGCGTCGTGCACCTCTACGAACGCGACTGCTCGGTGCAGCTGCGTAACCAGAAGGTCGTCGAAGTGGCGCCCGCACCCAACCTCGACGGCGGCCTGCGGCAGCGCATCCTCGACGATGCCGTCAAGCTCGCCCGTGCAGCTGAATACGAGAATGCCGGTACGGTCGAATTCCTGGTCAATCCCGAGACCGCCGAGCACTTCTTCATCGAGTGCAATCCGCGTATCCAGGTCGAGCACACCATCACCGAGCAGGTCACGGGCTTCGACCTGGTCGAGGCGCAGTTCCGCATCGCCGCCGGCGCCACCCTTGCCGCACTCGGCCTTGCGGACCAGAAGGCGGTCGGCACACCGCGCGGTTTTGCCGTCCAGGCGCGCGTGGTGGCCCAGGGCACCGGCACGCTCAGCGCCTATCGCGAACCGACGGGTCCGGGCGTGCGGGTCGATGCCTGTGGCTATGTCGGGCTGGCGCCGCCGCCGCAATTCGATCCCCTGCTCGCCAAGCTCATATGCCAGTCCAGCTCGTCCGGCTGCTTCGCTTCTGCTGTCGATCGCACGCGCCGCGCGCTCGACGAGTTCCATATCGTCGGCGTGCCCACCAATGGCGACCAGCTACGCGCGATCCTGGCGCATCCCGAGTTCCGCGCGGGGAACGCGCGGACGACGTTGCTTGCCGAGGCGATCGAGCCCGCCAAGGCAAAGACAGGCGCGATTCAATTCCTCGACCAGCAGGTTGCCGGCCTGGGGCGCGGCCGAGGCGCCGGCGCTCCACCTCCCCGCCCCTTGCCGGTGCCGACCGGGCACGAGGCCATCGAGAGTCCGCATGCGGGCTCAGTCGTCGCTATCAACGCGCGCGAAGGATCAGAGGTGAAGGCGGGCGACCTGCTGTTCGTCGTCAGCGCCATGAAAATGGAGACGTCCGTCGCGGCGCCCTGCTCCGGCACCATCGCCACGCTGGCACAGCTCGCCGTCGGTGACGTGGTCGACGGCGGCCGGATTCTCGCCGTGATCAAGCCGGCCGCCGGTGCTACCAGGACTGCTCCGGTGCCAGCAGCCGACGAAGGCTGGACGCCTATGCTGGACAAGCTCGTCGCATTGCAGGAGATCGCTCACAAGCGGCTGGCACCGGGCTCGAAAGACCCGGGCGTGGTGCGCCAGCGCAATCGCCGCAAGCTCACCTGCCGCGAGCGCATCGACGGGCTGCTCGACCCCGGCAGCTTCCGCGAGGTCGGCAGCCTGGCAGGGTTCGCCACCTTCGATGAGGACGGCAACGTTGCCGAGTTCACGCCGGCCAGCCATGTCGGCGGCCAGGGCCGCATCGACGATCGGCCATGCATCGTCTGCGCCGACGACTTCACCTCGCGCGGCGGCCATGCCGACGGCGCGATCGGCCACAAGTCGCGCTATCTCGACCAGCTTTCGATCGAACTGCGGACACCGTCGATCCGCCTGCTCGACGGCTCGTCGGGGGGCGGCAGTGTCGCCACAATGGTACCGAAGCAGGACGGCTCAGCCTCGGCCAAGGAGAGCACCGGAGCCATCAAGGCCGGCCGGCCGCGCGTGGTCGGCGGCGGCGGCTCGTTCCTGCCCGGCCACCTCGGCAGCACCTTCTACACCGAGCAGCTCGCCTCGGTGCCGGTAGTCAACGTGCTTTTGGGCAGCGTGGTCGGTATCGGCGCGGCCAAGGCGGTGCTGGGCCACTTCTCGGTGATGGTACGGGACATCTCCCAGCTCTTCGTCGCCGGTCCGCCGGTGGTAAGCCATGCCATGGGCTACGACGTCACGAAGGAAGACCTCGGCGGCTGGCACATCCACTGCCGCAACGGCTCGGTCGACAATCTCGCCGAGTCCGAGGAAGAAGCGATGGCGCAGACGCGGCGTTTCCTGTCGTACCTGCCGTCGAGCGTATACGAAGCGCCGCCGGTCGCGACATCCGCCGATCCCGCCGATCGGCGCGAGGAGGAACTGCTGACCCTGGTGCCGCGCAAGCGCACGGCGACCTTCGACATCCGCCGCGCCATCCGACTGCTGGCCGACAAGGACTCGTTCTTCGAAATCGGGCCGCTGTGGGGCACCGACCAGGTCACCGGCTTGGTGCGCATGAATGGCTATCCGATGGGTGTCATCGCCTCGGACAGCCGGCACGTGAACGGCGGCGCGCTGACCGCAGACGGTTGCGACAAGCTGAAACGCCATCTCGACGTCTGCGACCTCTTCCACTTGCCGGTGCTCAACCTGGTGGACAATCCGGGCTTCGCCGTCGGCATCGAGCACGAAATCGCCGGCACGATCCGCAAGGGCGGCGAATGGATGGTGGCCTTCGCCCAGGTCACGGTGCCGATCTTCACCGTGCTGATGCGGCGCAGCTTCGGCGTTGCCGGCAACAACTACGCGACGCCGCGCTCGGCGGCGTCGGCGCGCGTCACGTGGCCGTCGGCCGATGTCGGTGGCATCCCGCCCGAGGGCGGCATCGAGGCAGCCTACAAGCGCCAGCTTGCCGAGGCAGCCGATCCCGCCGCACTCCGCGCCGAGATCAATGCTCGCATCGAGAGCGTGCGCGGACCGATCGGACCGCTCAACCGTTTCGAGATCGAGGAGATGATCGACCCGCGCGACACGCGCCGGCGCGCCTGCGAATGGGTTGCCGACGCCTGGCGCCTGATCAGCCAGCCGGCGCGGCTGGTGCCGCGGTCGCTGCAGTTCAGGCCCTAACCAGGTTCAGGAGGAAGCCGGGCTACCAGTTGCGGAACCCGTTGTTCCAGCCGTTACCCCAAGGGCCACCGAATATTCCCCCCAGGAGCCCGCCGATGATGCCGCCGTTGCCCCAGCCGCCGTTGGGCCAACCGTTGCCCCATCCGCCGTTGTGCCAACCGTTGCCCCAACCGCCGTTGTGCCAGCCGTTGCCCCAGCCGCCATTGTGCCAGCCGCCGTTATGCCAACCACCGTTGTGCCAGCCGCCGTTGCGCCAACCGTTGCCCCACCAGGCAAGCTTGGTCTCGGGATCGACGCCGACATAGGGTTCGGATTTTTCCATTGCCTCTTTCCAGGCATCCGCCACCGACCCGCGCAGTGCTTCCAGTCGAGCAGCGACCGATTTGTCCTGCGCCGGCGCCTCGGTCGTCGCCGCGGCCGCGTCGGCAGCGGCAAGCGCGATCGACAGTCCCATGACGCCGCTCGGCAGCAAGCTGGCCAGAGCCTCGACTGAACGACGGTCCTTGGGCTTATCAGTCATGCATCATTCCCTCGAGCCGCGAGCTTGCCCTACTCCTGCGGATAGCGCCATGGCTTGCTGGGCTGCTTCGCGCTCTCGTCGATCGTCCATTGAGGTATGGCGATCCCCGGACCAACGTCGGAGAAGACCATGCGGACCCGCGTGCCGACGCCGACCTTGCGCACCATGTCGGGCGGCGCAAGGGCGCCGTCTGGTGTTGTGAGATTGCCGACCACGCGCAGTGCCTCGTGCTCGGTCGGCTTGCCCTTCTGGGTGTCGAGGTCGACCACCAGGATGAGATAGGGCGTATGCGCCTTGAACGCCGGCTGAATGGCGTGATGGACCTCGGTGTAGGAATGGACCTCGCCCTTGGCGTCGACCGGCACCCATTCCGACTTGGGGCTGGTGCACCAGGGGCACGCCGTCGTCGGCGGATAGCGCAACAGCCCGCACGCGCTGCATTTCTGAAGATGGAACGAATGCTGGGCGCAATGCTTGAAGAAGGCGAGATTCTCGACGTCGAGGTCATTGATGTCGAGTGGCATGCCGAGATAGGTGGCCTGGACTCCCATTGTTCTCACTCCTATTTTTGTTGCCTGGCCCTTAGCCGCGCCGCATGACCATGGCCGAGCCCGTGCCGGGATTGGCCCAGCCCAGATTGGCCGAAAGCTCGCAGTTCTTGACCTGGCGGCAGCCGCCCTCGCGATAGTCATAGGTGTGCTGGCGCTTGCCGTCGGGCCCGACAGGACATGAATCGTCCGCGTCGTGGCGAAGCTGCCGAACGTTCTCGATCACCATGTTCAGGCCATGCGTATAGCCCTCGCAGAGATGGCCCCCGCTGGTGTTGTTGGGTCGGCGGCCGCCAAGGCGAATCGTGCCGTCGCTGACGTAGTCGCCGCCCTCGCCCTTTTTGCAGAAGCCGTAATCCTCGAGCTGCAGCATCGTCGTGAAGGTGAAAGCGTCGTAGGAGCCTGTAACGTCGATGTCCTCCGGTCCGACGCCTGAGTTCGGCCACAGGATCTCGCGCGCATAGTGCCCGGCCACGGTCGAGATCGGCCCGGTCTGGTAGTGCATGTCGGTGCGCGGCTTGCTGCAGCGGCCGACGACGCCACGGATCAAGGTGCGGGGATGGCGGCAGTCCTTGGCCCGCTCGGCGCTGGTCACGACCAGGGCCGTGCCGTTGTCGGTCTCCACGCAGCAGTCGAGGAGGTGCAACGGCTTGCAGATGATGCGGCTCGACAGAACTTCATCGACGGTGAAGCGCTTCTTGTAGAAGGCCTTCGGATTGTTGGACGCGTGCTCGCTGTGGATCGCCTTGACCGAAGCCACCTGCTCGGGCCGCGTGCCGTAGTCGTACATGTGCCGCATGAAACTTGGCGCGAACATCTGGCCGGCGCTCTGCCAGCCGTAAGCGCGCATGTGCAAGGCATCACCCGACACCGGCGCTGCCGCGCGCGCGCCGGTGCCGCCGATACGCACCTGGCTGAAACCGTTCATGGCGCGGAAGATCACCACGGCCTTGCACATGCCGGCTTCCATCAGGCCGATCGCCATGCCGACCAGCGCCTCGGTCGACGAGCCGCCGCCGAACACGTCCATGTAGAAGTTGAGCCGGAGGCCCAGGTCGCCGGCGATGAAGGTCGAGAAGGTCGAATCGCCCGACTGATAGCTCAGCATGCCGTCGACCTCGGACGGCTTCAGGCCGGCGTCCTCGATGGCGTTTCGCACCGCCCAGGTGCCGAGCGCGCGCGTGGTGATGCCCGAGCCTCGGGTGTAGGTCGTTTCGCCTACGCCGACGATGGCGTACTTGTCGCGAAGATACTTGGGACTCGTTGTGTCGGTCTCGGCCGGCATCGGCATGGTGTTTCCCCTTTGCTTGACCCGTCGACAGTACAATACGACGGTGAAAAGCGAACGTCGGCGTCCGCAGTCCGCATTGCGGCTTTGGCATGAGGGAGAAACAGAAGTGAGCTCCAACCCGTCGCGCTGGGAATCCTCGGCGCCAATCCGCTATCCAGATCCCGATATCATCGTGCTCGACCCGCGATTCCGGCACCTGGTGGTGCCGATGGCTGCAATCGAACGTATCGCCACCGGCTTCCGATTCACCGAAGGACCGGCCTACTACGGCGACGGCCGCTACCTGTTGTTTTCGGACATCCCCAATGACGCGCTGCTGCGCTGGGACGAGATCACCGGCGCGGTCGCCACGCTTCGCAACCCAGCGGGTTATCCGGACGGCAACACGCGCGACCGGCAGGGCCGGCTCATCACCTGCGAGCTCGGCAGTCGCACGCTGACCCGCACCGAGCATGACGGCACGGTGACCGTGCTCGCCTCTTCTTTCCAGAACACGCGACTCACGGGACCGAACGACGTGGTCGTCAAATCCGACGGCTCGATCTGGTTCAGTGACAACGGCGCGGGCATCCGCGGCAACTATCTCGGCGACAAGGCGCAGAAGGAGATGCCCTATCGCGTCTATCGGCTCGATCCGCAGAGCGGCGCGCTCACCGTCGCCGTGGACGACATGGAGCGGCCGAACGGGCTCGCCTTCTCGCCCGACGAGAAGAAGCTCTATGTCGTCGACACCCCGGATGGCCCGAGGTCGACGCGCGTCTACGACGTGCAGGGCGACAAGGCAGCCAAAGGCCGGCTGTTCTTCGACGGCAACGGTTACGCCGACGGCATCCGCATCGACACCGAGGGCAACTTATGGGCGGGCTTCTCCGGCGGCGAGGGCGAGGATGGCGTGGCGGTGTTTGCGCCGGACGGCACGCTGATCGGCCGCATCCTGCTGCCCGAGCGCTGCGCCAACCTCTGCTTCGGCGGCCGCAAGCGCAACCGCCTGTTCATGACCGCGAGCCAGTCGGTCTACGCCGTCTACGTCGAGGCGATCGGCGTCGCCGGCGGCTGACCTTCAAGCCGCCATGGCCTACGAAGGCTTCCTTGTCTCGAACTCGTGGAATTCGCTCATGAACGGGGCAGCGACCGCGGCGTTCAGTTTGCAGTCCAGAAGCACGGGACCCTCAGGTTTCGCCAGCAGCGGCGCGACCTTCTTCAGGTCGTCCAGTGTCCGGATGGTCGCTGCCTGGAAGCCGAAAGCTTCAGCGATCGGCGCATAGTCCACATCGGGAAACACCGACTTCGCCACCGGCAGGTCGCGCATCTTCAGGAAGTGCAGTTCGGCGCCATAGGCGCAGTCGTTCATCACCACGATCAACAGCGGCAGGTCCTCGCGGACCACCGTCTCGAGCTCGCCCAGCGTCATCAGGAAGCCGCCATCGCCCACGACCAGCACGGTGGTCTCGTCGGGTCGCGCCTTGGCGACGCCCAGCGCCGTACCGAAGCCCAGGCCGATCGATGCGAAGTCGCTCGTCAACTTGAAGTGACCCGGTCCCGGCACGGAAAGATACGGCACGATGCCGAGAAAGTTGCCGGCGTCGTAGACGAGGTTGCGCCGCTTGGGGATCAGCTGCTCGAGTGCTGCCCCCAGGGCGCGCGGATCGACCGTGCGCGGCGTGTTGGCGGGCTCGAAATCGCGGCCGATGTCGAATCCTGAAAGGAAGCCCAGCGTCTCGTCGGAACGAAACGGCCGGTCGGCGTTCGAACCTGGCGGAAGCGCCCCCAACAGCGCCTCGGCCGCCAGGCGTGCGTCGCCCACTACCGCCACGTCGGCAGGATGCCAGCGGCCGATGTGGCTTCGATCGGCATCGACCTGGATCAGCGGCACCTTGGGTAGAGAGTGCCCGAAGCTCATGGTGAGCAGGTTCAGCCCCGCGCCGAACACCACGACACAATCGGCCTGGTCGATCATGCGCCGGGCGGCCGAGTGCGAGAACGAGCCGACGATACCGAGATTGGCCGGATGGCCGCGGAACATGTCCTTGCCGCGCGCCGAGGTCGCGAGCAACGCGCCGACGCGGTCGGCCAGCTGCTCGATCGCGGCCTTGGCGCCGGCGCGGTGAGCGCCCATTCCCGCCAGGAAGAGCGGCTTGCGGCTCTGGCGCAGCAGGGCGGCCGCAGCCTCGATGGCCTGGGCGCGCGGCGCCGCCGGCGGCCTCGGACGGGCCAGCTCGGGAGGTGGCGACGCCTTGCCGAGATCGAACTCGGACAACTGGACGTTGACGGGCAGCAGCAAGGCCGCGGCACCGCCCTGCAGCGCGGCATTCGCGGCATCGGCGAGCGCACCACGGGCGGTCTCGGGGCTCGTGGCGACAAAGGTGCGGAGGCCGGCCGCGCCCAGCACGCCGGTGGCGTTGAAGCCTTTGTAGTCCGGGCCGAGCGTGTTGATCGAGCCGGATGACGCGGCCTGATCGCCGAAGATGATCAGGACGCGCGAGCCGGATCGGCTGGCATAGGTCGCGGCATGAAGTCCGTTCGCCGTCGCCGGCCCGCGGCCGATCACGGCCACGCCAAGGCCGCCGGTTCCGTAGGAATAGCCTTCGGCCATGGCGATGGCGTTGTTCTCGTGGCGTGCGCCGTAGAATCTGATGCCGGCGCTGTCGAGCCCCGTGGCGAAGACCGCCGTATCGTCGCTCATGAGCCCGAAGACCTGCTGGACGCCGAGCGCTTTCAAGTCGTCAACGAGAACCTGATAGGTCGCAGCCATCGCCGCCCTCCTGAGTCGAAATTCTGCGGGGCCGCGGGCCCTCGTGGTCCGCAGCTGGTGTTCTTCGAAGCGGGCCTGAAGGTCCGCGGTCTTCCGGCGATCAGGTCACCGCCGCGTAGGGCTGGCCCCATTTGTCCTGGTAGACGAACTCCGCCATCGAGCCCCGGCCGACCGGCCCGAACTTGCCCATCGGATAGCCGATGGGAAGGATGGCGTAGGAATGCACGCCCGGCGGCAGTCCGAGCGCAGCGTCGGCCTCCTTTTCGAACAGCATGTGTCGCGTCGTCAGCGTCGTGCCCAGCCCGAGGGCGCGTGTCGCCA
Organism: uncultured Rhodospirillales bacterium; assembly: GCA_902825855.1. Lineage (GTDB taxonomy): Bacteria > Pseudomonadota > Alphaproteobacteria > Reyranellales > Reyranellaceae > Reyranella. The sequence goes on from CADECW010000062.1 coordinate 42,834, forward strand.
GCACCATGTTCTGCACGGCCGGATAGATCGATGAGCCGGCCATACGATTCGGCGTCGGTCCGTCCTCCAGGCAGGCGACGATCCAGACCGGCGCCTCGTGGTAGTGCTCGGTCAGGTACTCGACGGCGGCGTGCTGACGGCGATACTTCTCCTTGTCGCTGCCCGGCGGCGGCTCGCTCGAGCTGTAACGCGGACCGATCACCTCGTCGTAGGCCTTCTTGTAGATGACCTGCACGGCCTTCTTGATCTTCGGATCCTTGACGACCAGGAAGCGCCACTTCTGGCTGTTGCCGCCGTTGGGCGCAAAGATGCCGGCACGCAGGATCTTGGCTATCAGCTCGTCCGGCACCGGATCAGGCCTGAGCCGGCGCATGGCGCGGCACGATTCCATGATCTCGAACAGCTCGGGCATCGTCTTCCTCCGAAAGTTGACCCAGACTTGCATTGTCTTCGGACGAGGTAAACCGGAACTACGACACGACCGAAGCTGCAGTTCGTTCAGTTGCGATGATGTGTCGGCAGCACAACGTCATTAAGGCGCGAAGCGCGGCGTGGAGACCAATGACGAGGTCCCTCCACTTCGCCTCGCTGCGCTCGGCTCCGGTCGGGATGACGGTAAAAAATTCCCGTCATCCCGAGCGAAGCCGCCCGGAGGGCGGCGTAGTCGAGGGACCTCTTC
>CADECW010000063.1 GCA_902825855.1 uncultured Rhodospirillales bacterium
ATCCGATCGCTGCCGGCGGCACCGGTGCCGTCGCCAACAGTTTCCTGGTCGGGCTGTCCTTCACTTTCTGAAGCAAGGCACCTTCTAAGTCGTCGCGCTGGACAAGTCCGCCCGACGGGGCTGCGCCCAATGCCGGCGTTTCCGACGACTGCAGCAATGAGACCGACGTCAGGTCTGAGGCTGGCCTTCCAACCGGCCAAAATGCCAGCCGCTAAGCAGCGACTGCACCCCTGCGTCGCGCGGACATCAAGAGCCGATCCAGGCTGGAGGCGTACGCGCTTGTGCCATCGGACCAGACCATGACGTAACGGGTGCCGATCCTCGCCACATGGGCCACAAACGATTCATCCGGACGAAAGAACGCTGTCCAGGGATCTCCCTCGTCGGTGACGCCACTTTCACACTGCGTCGCCTGATTGACTACTTTGCCTAGCTGATCGAGCAACCTGCGCTCAGCTGCGGACCATGGCAGGCTCGGAGCAGGAAAAGTGAGCAACGTCGTCATGTTCGCCCCCAAGATGCTGATCTAAAGAGTGGAACGCGAGCGATGGCTTTCGTATCAGAGCACTGTGTCGTTACCGTATTGAGAACTCGCTCACTTGTATCGTCTGTGTCGTTTCGCACGCTCGGCCACACGGCTTTTCACCCGACATCTGGGCCTAAACAGGGCGGAATGCTGGCTTCCTTGGGCCTCGAGCGGTGACGGAACAATCGGTCTTGTCAGTGATGGTGCACGGCAATCTAGCGGCCGCAGCCGAAGACACCTGCACAATCAGTTCCCAGCCGGCCAAGGCGCTCGGCTTCCGCCAGGTCGGCCGCTCCGCCAGCTCTATCGCCGTTCGCTTGCTTGGCGTTGCCGCGGTCTCGGAATGCGATGCTGAACGTGGGCCGGAGCCTGATGGCCTCATCAAAATCCGAGATGGCGCGGCTCCACTTGCTTTTGTTCGACCATGCGACACCGCGATAGTAGAAGACATTGGCAGCCGTAGGGTCGAGACGGATGGCTTGATCGAAGTCATCGATGGCCTGGTCAGGTTGACGCCGCGAAAAGAGATACACAAAGCCGCGACTTGCGAAGGCCAATGCGAAATCAGGCATCGAGCGGATCGCCTGGTTGTAGTCGGCAAGCGCGAGGTCCATGTCGTTCCGGCGCATGCGGTATGCGTCGCCACGGTTGACGTAGGCCTCTGCAAGGATCCTCGGAGTCGCTTTGCCCGAATTGATTACACCAGTGCAGCCCTCGATCGCCTCGAGGGGCGGCAGACGCGGCCTGGGCTCGATGCCGCAGCGCTCGAGCTGACGTTGGTAGTCCTGCGGTTCAGCAACGACTGGAAAGGCGAAAACCATGACCAGGATTGCAAAGGCGTTTCTCATCGCAGTCCGCCGAGAGGTGTGCCGAAGAGGTTTCGGCTGATCCTTCGACCATCTTGAACCCGAATGGGCTTCCCATAGTCCATCAAACGGCGAAGTCACAGATGCTCGACGGCGAGCCACTGCCCATAGACCGAGACCACTACTCCAGCCGCGTAAGCTTGGTCGTGGTCACCTTCGCAACGGCACACTCCGCGAGCTGCGGCACCAGCTTTGCCATGTGGGGTGCCTTGGAATGCGCTTCTATCGCCTCCTGATTGGTCCACCGCTGCAGAAGGTAATACAGCCCCACCTCCTCGGCCCTGTACCACTGATACCGCAGACAACCCGGATCGTTTTCCGTGGTCTCGTCTTCCAGCATCCGCAAGAGGCCCTCGGCCTTCCCTTCCATTCCGGGCTTCACTTGCAGGGTGACTATCATATCGATCATGAAATCCGCCCCAACGTGACGAAGTCAAAATTCGAATTCTGGCCTGGGCGCCACTGAGTGCCAACCAAGGGGAGCACGCATCTCCCCCGCAACCTGCACACTCACGTTTCCCGGCCGCCGCCACAAGTGCATGTTTTGCGGGCTATGTTCAAGCCGTTCCGGCGAAGCGATAGCCTGATCCGCAGCCAGGGCAAAGGGCTTCTTTTGGCGCCGCCCGGGGTTCTCACTTGTTCGCGGATCGAAGCCGGCACCTTCCGCCCGGCTCGCATTTAGTGTATTCTCTAAATGATGGCGAGGTCAACAAAGCTTAAATTCAAGAAGCGCGGACGTCCAGCCACGGGCAAGAGCCCCGCAATCGTCGTACGATTCCCGCGCGACCTGGTGACGACGGTCGACCGGTGGGGAACGGCAGCCGGTACAACTCGTTCCGAGTCCATCCGCCGCCTCGTCAGGCTCGGCCTGACGGTCAAGCCAAAGGGCAAAGCCCGTGGCTGAGCCCGCCGACTCGGAAACGCCTGCGCCTGCGGGTCTTGCTCAGCGCATCGAGAAACTTCTCCGCGGCCTGGAGCGGGCCAAGCGACAGCCGAATCGCCGCGAGGCCTACCATCTGCGCGAGGCGCTGGAGATGATCGAGACCGAGCGCTATGCGGAAGCCGAGGCTGCCGTGATCAAGGCCGAACATGCATCGCCCTTGCCGGCGCACGTTGCAACTTTGGTTGAAACCAACAACCTCGGGACGGCCGAGCAGTTGCGATCCGAACTCGGAAAGATCCTGCAGCAGGACAGACAGCGAGGCTGAGCTTGAGTACGTCGTCGCCGAAACAATCAGCCACCCGGTCGAGATCGGGCTGAAGGCGCGTCACGATGAGGATTGCAGCCTATTCCGCTCTGTGTATCGCGCTGGTGCTGACAATCGTCATCGTCGGCGCAGCACTGGCCCCTTCTCCTGAATTACCGATGCTGCAAAAGCCGATGTGGAGGCTTGCGCAGCATCTGCTTACGGTCGGCATCGTGGGCGCGATCGGTGGGGCGCTTGCAGCGATCCTCATGAACGTGATTGTCGATGGACGGCTGCCGTCGAAGAGCTACATCCATCCAACGGTCTGTACATTCTGGGGCGTTGCCCTGGTTCTGGCCGCCTGGAAGTTCGCAAGTCCGACTTCGTTCTCGACCGGCATCGTTCAAATACTCATTCAAACGGCAGCTATCACCGTCGGCCTTTACTTGGGCTCCGGCCTGGCGGCACACCGTCGCCGCAACTGACGACCGACACCTCACCGATCGACGTCGGCTGACCTTGACGTCGACATGGGCACCGAGGCTGGAGAGGAGCGCGGGCTTCGGGCGGAGTAGCTCCCCCTCACAGCCTTGACCTGAAAGCTGGCCGAAGCTCGCACTTTCGGCCTCCAACCACGTCATCGCTCCCGGCTCAGCTCAACCAACCTCCAGTCTTCGCGCAGACGGCGTCTCCCATCGGAAAGCGAGACGACCTAGATGATAAAGTTCGCCGCCGTTACCTGGTTGACCGTTACCCCCACCAGGTAAAGGTAGTCCAGACCGTCACCCAATGCGAAATAGGAGTTCCCGGCACCATCGTTGTGTCCGGTGGCCAGGACCTGTGCCGCATTTCCAAACCCGTAGCTCTGTACGTTGACCCTATCTTTCGCCACGTCGAACTCGAAGACGATGTCGTAAGACATCGCTCCGGTCGTACGCTTGTCGACGATGATGGTATTTACCCCGTCGACCCCGACATATGAATTCGCATCGGTGAGACCAAGCGTCGACAGCGAGATATAGTCGATGCCGTCGCCGGCCCGGTAGGTATCCGAGCCGCCACGGCCAAACAAGACGTTGTCGCCGGCGTTGCCGATCATCTGATTCGAGAACATCGAGCCGATGATGGTGGTGCTGCCTACAGCGGCCGGGTCGACCTGGAGGACTTCCCCGACGCTGTAGACGTCCCAAAACCAAGAAGAGGTCGACGCGATCGTGTCCACATCCGCCGCACCACCGGCATAGGCTGGAAAGGCAATGCCTTCGTCAACCAGATCGAACGTGTCATCAACTCGATACAGGTCGTTCCCTACGCCACCCAGCAGGACGTCCGCGCCAACACCGCCATCGAGCGTATCGTTGCCATCGAGGCCGATAAGTGTATTCACACCCTCGTTGCCCACCATGACGTTCGCAAGGCTGTTGCCTTGCCCGGAAATGCCGCCCGCACCGGGAGCCAATGTCAGATTCTCGACATTGAGACCCAGGAAGTACACTGAAGCACTCGAAACCGCCGTATCCGTGCCCCCGCCGATAGCTTCGACGATGATGTCTCCCTGTTGATCGACGAAGTACGTGTCGTTGCCGGCAAGGCCCGTCATCGTATCGATGCCGCCTCGTCCATCCAGAGCGTTAGCGACAGCCGTGCCCACCAGAGTGTCGGCGAAGCCCGAACCGATGACGTTCTCGAAGTTGCTGACGATGTCGCCCTGGGCGTGCCCCCCGGAAACCAGGTTCGTCGTCAGGTCGACCGACACCGGACCAGTCGAGTTCGCGTAGCTTACCGTATCGATACCAGCACCACCGTTTAGAACGTCGCCGCCACCGAGACCTTCTATGATGTTGTTTGCCGCGTTGCCGGTGATGACATTGGCTAGATCGTTACCCGTGCCGTTCTGATTGACTGCACCGGTCAGTGTCAGGTTCTCCACATTGGCAGCGAGTGCGTAGAACGTCGCCACGGAGTTGACGAGATCGGTGCCCTCGTTCAGCAGTTCGACCACGACGTCGCCCGGATCGTCAACGAAGTAGGTATCGTCGCCGGTCCCGCCAGTCATGGTGTCGATCCCGGCACCGCCATCCAGAGAGTCGTTGCCGTCAAGGCCATTCAAAATGTCGCCGAGCAAGAGGCCGCTCAAACTATCGGGCTCGGAGGTGCCCGTGAGAACGTCTGCAGTCGGAACCCCTCCCGGGTCGCCAACCAGCGTGACACCAGCCACGTTCGTGACTTGAATGGACACTGGCTGGGCAGCCGACGAAAGCGCGCCATCGCTCGCAGTCAGCGTAATGTTATAGACGTTGTTGGCACCGTTATCCAACGGCGCCTCGAAATTGGGTGAGGCGTTGAAACGGATCTGCCCCGCCCCGTTGACGGTGAAGAGCGCGGCATCGAGCCCACCGAGGACGTAATTGAGCACCGTCCCGGCATCCGGATCGGTGGCGACGGCACCATAGAGGACGTTCGCTGCAGCTGTGTTCTCGGGCCACAGGATAGGCGTGGCCGGCGGCACCGAAGTGATCGACGGTGCTTCATTGACGTTGGTCAAGGTGACGGCAATCGCCTGGTCGGCGGTCCCAAGAGAAGTGTCGGTGGCCCGGATCGTTACGTTGTAGGTGCCGTCCGCGCCCGCATCGGTGGGCGCCTCGAAGTTCTTCGATGTCAGAAAGGTCAAGACACCGGTCGTGGAATTGATGCTGAATTGCGCCGCATCCGCACCACCGCCACTGGCCACCGGTACGATCGAGTATGTCACAGCACCAGTGCCGGTCGCATTGGCATCGTAGACGACGGCCGCTGGCGCCTGATTCTCCGCCCACAGCACCGGCGAAGGGTTGGCGGTCGTGAACACGACAGATTCGATAACGTTCTGGATCACCACATGAAGGTTCTGAGTATTGACCGGCACGCCATGGCTGGCATCGGTGACGCGAACCGTGAGGTAGTACTCGGGAGACGCATGTGCAGGGTTTTCGAAGTCGGGATTGTTCAGGAAACGAACGGCACCGTTGGCATCGATGGTGAAGAAGCCCGCGTCTCCAACGTGCCCGACTGGCGCTCCCGTGTCATCGACGATCGACCAGAACAGCGCGTCGCCTTCCAGATCCGTCGCCGAGAAATCGAACACAGGCGTCGCGATCGCGGTATTTTCCACGACGGTAGTTGGATTCGCCGGCAGCGGAGCAGCGAATGTCGGCGCGGCATTGGCGCCTTCGGCGACGTCGGTCACATTGATATGAAGGAGCTGCGTCGTGAGGTGCGAGCCGGGACCGGCTCCGTCCGCTACACCGACCATGACCTCGTATACATTGTCGTGATTCGAGTCGAGCGGGTTCTCGAAGTTGGGCGTCGTGTTGAACCTCAGTTCGCCGCCCGTGAACGAGAATTGACCATTGTCCGCGCCGCCCGGCTGGAGAGACCAGATCTGCGACCCGACGGTATCGAGATCGGAGGATTCACCACGATAAACGACGGTGGAATTGACCGTATTCTCCTGGACGTTGATAACTCCATTCGTCGTAATGACGGGCGCGTTGTCGTTCACGTCCTGGACATTGACTATTACGTTTATGCTCGACGTTCCGTTGCCATCCGTCACGCTGACGACCGCGAAAAATTCCGGCTTGACCTCGTAGTTCACGAAACTCAGCCCGCCGCCGCCGATGAAGTGCAGCTCGGAGACGCCGCCTGCAGTCGTCACCACCTGGAACGAGGCGGCATCGTCGCCCGCCAAGGCAAATGTCCGCACGCCGTTCGGTCCGGAGGGCTCCGATATGTTCAGCTTACCGAGATTGATTCCCTGCGTGCCGACAAACCCCGACAATGCCGTGCCATCGACCAGGTCGACCGGGCTGATGAAGCTAGCGTTGACCTGTGTCCCGTTCATCAAGAATGGATTGGCGGGAACGTTCGTCGGACTCACGAAGTTGATGGCGGGCACATTGAGCCCGGTTGCGATGTTCACGATCTGGTCGGCGAACTCCAGGAACGAGATGCCAGTCAGCGTGTCGACGCCGTCAGGCCCCAGGCCGATGCCGCCCAGGTTGTCCGATACTGAAATTGCGGTGAAAGTGTAGTTCGCGCGGACGCCGCTATAGGTCGCAGTATCGATTCCGCCGCCACCGATCAGCTGATCGTTTCCAGCTCCGCCAATGAGCGTATCGTTGCCGGCGCCACCGTTGATGCTGTCGTTGCCGGCTTCGCCGAGCAGTACGTTGTCGAGACCGTCACCGATGATCGTGTCGTCACGCAGCGTGCCGCGAACTTCTTCGATATTGACGAACGTATCGCCCTGCGCGTCGCCCGTCGAACCGACGCCGGTCATGTTGATCGTCAGCCCTACTCCAGGGCCGGCCGGCAACGTCGACTCGTAGGAAACAATGTCGTACCCGCCCAAGCCCCCGTCCATCGCATCGGCGCCGGAACCGCCGATCAGAAAGTCATTGCCCACGTCACCGGTCAGAATGTCGACGCCGGGACCTCCAAGCAGAACGTCATCGCCCTCGAAGCCGTCCGCCTTGTCGTTGCCAAGCCCGCCATCCACCTGGTCGTTCCCGCGGCCGCCATCCATGGCATCGTCGCCCGCATCGCCGAGCAGTACGTCATTGCCGTCGTTGCCGTTTACCTCGTCGGCGCCGTCGCCCCCGCGCACCGTATCGTTGCCATCGCCGCCAAAAATGATGTCGATTCCGGGACCCGCATTGATGGTGTCGTCGCCGGCATCGCCACGGATGAAGTCGTCGCCGCCGATATCGGTGATGACGTCGTTACCGTCGCCGCCGTAGAGGTGGTCGTTACCCAGACCGCCTTCGACCGTATCGTTGCCGGCCTCCGCCCAAACGGTGTCATTGCCGGCGCCGGCATTGATGGCGTTGGCGCCGTGTGTACCGCCAATGACCTCGTGCACGACGGCGGCGGCCTGAGCCGGCGTCTTCGCGAAATTGGAGTCCAACTGGTTGGGATTCAGCGCGGACAGCTCCAGATAGAGGTCGGCCGTGCCGAACGCATCGCCGTTGACGTGCGTCAGTCCGGTCCCGCGCTGCTCCAGGTCCGAGAACGTCTGCGCGTCTATCTGATTGAGAAGATTGACCGGGAGTCCACGGCCCAGATAGTAGAGGCGATCGCCATTCTGCAGCGCCAGCATCTGAGTGGCGAAAATGAAGTCGAAGGTCGATCCCAGCATGCCCGGCGATATCCCGCCCGGCAGGACTTTGGCCTCGGCCAATCCGCCCAACCACAGATCGATGTCGTTGTAGCCCAGGTCGCCTCCTGTCATCACCGAGTCGTCGGCGTTGATATGCGTCTGGGCCAGGGATCTGGCGGTCGCATAGTCGCCGGCAAGGCGGGCTGTCTTGATCGCGGTGTCCTGAGCGTAGGCCGCGACGAAGTTCACGAGAGACCCGGGATTCAGCAGGTTTGCGCCGAAATCGTCCCAGCTCGTATATGGCTGAAGCGAAGTGAGCTTGGTCTGATTGAAAAGGTCCGTGCGAACCTCATTGAGTGTCGGCACACCGGCATCGCGGCCGCGCGCGATGTTCAACGCCGCGAGATCGAGCGGCAAGCCAACCAGGAAGTTCCGCAGGGAATCAACGACGAACTCGTCGACCTGATTGCCCACCTGCTCCGACATGCCTTTGAGAATGTCGGCGGGTCCCGTTGCCGCATAGAGTGTCGGGTTGAGAAACGCCGTCACCAAGGACACGCTGCTCTTTTCGCCGACGGCGTTAACCATGTCGACGGTGTCGGTCAGCATGGAGTGGCCGAGACGGTATACGGCGTTGGCAAACTCGCTCGTAATGTTCGGATTGAGAGTAACGTTGTACTGCGCGAAAGCGTCGATGTTCGGGCTGATGTGACGCGCGAACTCCTGGAATACCATGTGCTGGTATTGCATCTCGTTGGCGAATTTGGCGGCCTGAAAGATCTGTTCGCCGGTCCACTGCGCGGCGAAAGTGGGCACAATCTGATTCTCTTGCTGGATCAGATCCTTGATTTGATCGACCAGGCGGTTGTGCTCGTCATGGAACACGGCGTGAATCGCCGTCAGCGCAACATTTTCGTTGGCGCGTGGATCGCCCGCGACCAGATGAACGTCGAGCAACTCGTTGTCGAATTTGGTGGGATCCACCAGCGGACCCGGGCCATTGATGATCCCATCAGCGTCGGCTCCGGTCTTGCCGGTAGGATCGGCATTGTGGGCAATGTCCGCCAGGAACATCTGGCCCGTCAGCCCGGTGGGGCTCCTGTCCGCACCGTATGGATTGGTGGCCAGGTTGAATGGCAGGGCAGGATTGGCCAGCACCGGTGTGGGAATGTTGAGGACATCGGTGTCGACCAGGATGATGCCCTTGTGCAGAGCATTGGCCTTGATATCGGCCCAGGTCGCCATGCCGCCGCCGGCGTGCGTTACCAGACGCCCCGTCGCATTGCCATTGGCATCGTACTCCATGAGATAGAACTGCGTCACAAGCGTGGAGCCGTATGTCTGGCTCTGGTCGACCAGGGGGGCCGTCGTGTTGATGTTTACGCCGATCTGACCCGACGACAGCGTCAAGCCAACTGGATAGACGGCAGTGGGAACCGTCTCGATCGTGGCGCGGGTCTCGAACATGACGTTCGGCCCGCCGACGACGTAGTTCGGGTCTCCCGGCAGCAGCGGGATAGTGATGGTGCCGTTTCCGCCCTTGGCGATGAAGTCGAGTCCGTGATCGAAGAACTGACCGAAGATGGTCATCAGCCCGTTGTAGGGCGTTATGAAAAGCGCCGGGTCTCCGGGATTGCCGAACGCGCTGGCGGGAACGGCCGGATTGGTCGCGGCCATGTCGACGACCAGGTTGCTGATGATGCGTGGGGTGTAGTCGACCACATCGCCGGCCGCTCCCACGCCCTGACTGTAGACGGCAGCCGGTGCAGCACCCGGCTGCTCAATCGCTCCACGAATGCTCCCCGGGGCGCCCGCGAAAATCGGCGCAGTAAAGTAGACGAAAGGCACGTCGCTGTTGGCGAACGAGTTGGTATTGACGACGTCTCCATACTGATCGGTGATGATCAGATGCGATATGTTGTTGAAAGTTCCGTCGACTGAACGCAAACCCAGGTTCGAGAAGGGGTCCGTCCCTGGCGCAGGCTGAGAGCCAAAGAGGATCTGCGCCTGGATAGCGAGCAGGTCTGTCGTCGTCAGTTTACGAGTCATGTGATAGCCCCCAATAGGAAGCATCAACGCCAAACCCCATGCTCCGATCTCGTCAGGCACTTCTGCCTTTCCGAGTCCCAATAGGAAGCAAGGCTTCTGATGCTTGCGGCTTTGGAAGCTATGCGCAGAAACTTAATAAGAACTTACCTGACTGGTTTTATACCCAGCGACGTAAAACTTAATGCGAAGACAATACTTAAAGAATCCTGAATGGATTCGACTTAGTTCAGCGCGATCTCGCGAAACTTGAATAAGACCGTGCTGATAGGTCGGTTTCCGGCCGCTCGGCTTTCAGCACAACTTAAAGAATTCTTACACTATTTACTCCTCGGGCTTAAAGAAGACTTAATTGAAAAAGTGGCCCAGAGGCAGTTGAAGTAAGGTCGCTTTCAGGTGCCGATGATAGAACCAGGACTGCGGCCCGGCGGTCTATTCCCCAAAATCGACCCCAAACGCCGCGGAACCCACTCGGGCTCGCGCCCGGGTGGGTTCGCTATTCCGGCGTTGCAGATCCGCGTTTTGTTGATGAATCGACGAATGCAAGATCCGCCCGGTCTCAGTCGGGCAAGCCTTTCCTGGCGAGCGGCAGCTCAAGCGAAAAGACCGAACCCCCGCCGGCGCGAAGCCCCACGCCAACGGTACCACCATGCATTTCGGCAATGCGACCGACGATCGCCAATCCCAATCCCTTGCGATCGGCGTTTCGATCTCGTCGCCAGAAGCGTTGAAACACCGTTCCGTTCCCGCCTACGGGAAATCCCGGGCCGTCATCGAGAACCCGAACAATCCCGTCAGTCGCCACGTTGACCTCGATCGAAGCGCCGGATGAAGTGTGGACAATGGCATTCTCGACCAGATTTCGCACGGCACGCACCAGAGCATCGTGATGACCAGACACGATCACAGGACCGTCGGCACCGGTAAGGGCAATCGACTTCGTCGCGCTGATGTCGAGGATCGCCAAGTCGCTGACGACTTCGAAGCAAACGGCATGAAGGTCGGCAATTGAACCAGTTTGAATCGACAGGCTTTCGAGTTCGGCTATATCCAGCAGCTGGCTGACAGTGCGCGTCATCCTGGAAACATCGGCCCGCAGAGCTTCACGGCTGGGACTCGGCTCCAGCGTGTCGACACGCAATCGCATGACGGAGAGTGGTGAACGCAGCTCATGCGCAACATCGGAGGTGAAGTCTCGCTGGGCCACGAGACCATCTTCGAGACGTTCAAATGCCCGATTGACTGCGACAACCAAGGGCTTGATCTCCGCCGGCACATCGTTATCGGCCAAACGAACGTGAGTGTTGGCAGGGCCAATCATTGCTGCCGTCTTCGATGCACGGCGGACTGACGCCAGCACTGCTCGGACAATCAGAGCGTCGGCGACCAGCAGGCCCAGCAAGATCAGAAGGATGATCCAAGCCGCATTGGGCAGGAACGACGCCAGGATGTCGTCGATGATGACATTTCGATGCGACAAATCTTGAGCCACCTGGACCCAATATCGCTTCCCGTCGACAAACCAAGGCATTTCAATGCCAACCGTCAAAGCACCATCTCGAGTGGTTCGTGAGAACTTGCCATCCGTGAATGCTTCCTCGGATGAAACGGCCTTTACGTTGTGATTGGGCGAAGAAAACAATGCCTGGCCCCTCGAATCGAGGACGGCATAGGAGTAGTGGCCGTGAGGACTGGTGAAAACCGATCGAATCTCGATCGGAAGCTCGAGCGTAACACCTCCCTCACCGTCAGGCCGGAGGAACGCTGCAAGATCCATAGCCTCGTCGTGAAGCGCACCTTCGATGAATTTGTTGGATGCTCCTTCGAGCAGCCAATGCAATGCCAGCGGTATTGCCAGGACTACTGGCGCAACGGCAGCGATCTGCAAAGCCACGACTCTCGACAAGATCGAGGAGAGGAAAGTCATCCGGGTTTTGTTTCAGTTACTTTGTCTCAGTCACGAAGTAACCCACGCCATGTACGGTCTTGATCTTTACGGTCGCCCCTGCCCGAGACAGCGTGAAACGAAGCCTGTGAATATAGACTTCCACTGCATTGGACGCGAGGTGACCGGACAAACCAAACAATTGATCTTCGATCTTGCGCTTCGGCACGACGCTACGGCCCTCTCGCAGCAGCATTTCAAGAACCGCACATTCGCGCGCCGTCAAATCATGCGCCGTGCCGTCCACCAGGATTTGACGAAGTTGAATGTCGAGGGCGACATTTCCGACAGCGAGGCTGCGACTGGCAAGCGTACTGGGCCGCCGCTGCAGGGCCTCCAGCCTGGCGACGAGTTCCTCCACCGCAAAAGGTTTGACGAGATAGTCGTCGGCACCCGCGCGCAAGCCCGTAACGCGGTCACTTACGCCATCGCGGGCCGTCAACACCAGTACCGGTACAGATTTACCGCGACGGCGCAGATCTCGCAGGAGATCGAGGCCATCGCGATCCGGCAATCCGAGATCCAGCACGACAGCCCCATATTGCAGGCTGGCTAGGGCTTGGTCCGCATCCTCGGCGGTATCTACAGCGTCAACTTCGAAATTGTGCCGAGGAAGCTGCTTGCTCAGCAACGCAACCAGTTCCGAGTTGTCTTCGACGAGAAGCAACCTCAATGGCTTTCGCCTCCCACGCCGTCCAGAGCGAGCGCTCGGCTGAGCATGTTTAGCGCTGAAGCAAACAAAAGGATAGTCGGGCGACGTTCGAACATTAAAATGCCGGCGTCGCGGCAAATATTATACCGGCCGCACCATTCGACTCGTGGGCGAGTCCACGCTGCAAACTTCATTTGACGTGACCTTGGCGCGCCCCCTCTTAAACTGCACCCTGCGTAGGGTATGCAACGCAGTTGGCAGGGCTATCGGCAGCACTGGTCACAAGCAATGCACTATGAAGGAGAGCCTGCGGCCAGCCGAACTGCATCGTGTATGCTGTCCGCCGCAGACGTCCTTTCAGCGTGAGACAAGCTTGGCCGTCTTGTCCCGCTACAGCGGGTCGACTGCAGGTTACACAGGCGGGCGGAACGACGCGGCGCCCGCGAACGCAACGTCGTGCCCGGCATTAGCAAGCGTTCGTGCCAACGGCACGAGCGGGCAGAACGACCCGATTGCAGGCGGCGGCGCGAACAGCGCACGCATGCTGTCCTTCCTATTGGCCGCTCGGGCCAGCCGGATGCACCCGCCGACACGATACCACCCAGACAACCCCGCATGGAGCCGATCGAGAACGATGGGCGCAACCCGCAGGACGCGATCACCACGGCGCCGCGGCAGGCCGTGCAATCCCGGTTGCACAAATCAGCTCCCTGCGGCTGGCCGCTCTGCTGGCATTGGGGCTCCCAGCTCTCCCCATCGTCGCGGTCTGCCCGCGCGACATTGCGCCACCGGCTTTTGATCGAGAAAGGGGAGGCCGCGTGGGGTGAGGGCCAAAGCAAGCGTCCAGGGCCCTGTTCCGAGGAATCAGCGTCCTCGTCCGGCATATATTTTCGCATCGCCGGCGAGACCGGTGTGATACACAGAAAAAGCCGGCAAGAGTCGGCAGGTCGCTCCCTTGCTCGCCTCAACTCTGTCCCGCCGTTCCAATCCCACCATCATCGCGCTCGTTGACCTCGGCATTCTCGTTGTCGGAGGCGGAGCGCTCCTGATCGCGATCGTGCTGTGGTTCGACAACGCTCAAGGCGGCCTGACCGGCAACGGACTGTTCAAGAGCCTGGAGTTGAAGCCCTGGGTCATCGATCCGGCCAACGCGCCCCTCTATCCCTCGAACTACCTGTTTTATCCGCTATACGGCGCGCTCTGCCGTCTGCTCGACCTCCTGGGCGTGTTCGCGGGCGATCCGCGGCGCCAGATGACCATCCTCAATGCCGTGAGCTGTGCGCTCAGCCTCGGGATCATCTATCTGCTGATCCGCAACCTCACGGGCGTCCGGGTAGTCGCTCTGCTGGCGGCGCTGTTCCACCTCGCGTCGAGCTTCGTGATGTTCCTCGCCATCATCAACGAGGACGTCATGCCGAGCTACACGGTGCTGCTCGCCGCCATGGCGCTGGGCGCCGTTTGGCTCGCCAAGCCGACGGCGCCGCGTGTGCTGGGAGTATCGGTGCTGTTCTCGCTCGCCTGGCTGATGGAATGGCGGCTGATGTTTCCGACCCTGCCCGCCATGCTGGTGGCGCTGTGGGTCTGCGAAAGGCGGCCGGCCTGGCGGTTCGCCTGGACTGCGCTGTTCCTGACCGGGATCGTGGCGACGGCCGCTGTGGTGGCGTGGGCCTGGCGGGACCACGAGGGAGCCGTCGGAGCGATCGAGCTGATCTGGACCGGCAAGGCGGTACGCTCCGTATGGGCCGGCTTCACCTGGGCCAAGGTCGGGTACATGTGGGACGGCATGGCGGGCTACCTGCTCGGCGCCGGCATTGCATCGATCCCCGGCATCCCGGGTTGGGACATCTGGCGGTGGATCGCCACGGTTTGGATCCTGGCGGTGGCCTTCTTCTCCCTCCCTTTCCTGTGGCGCCACTGGGACGATCCGCGCTCGCGCGCACTGTCGGCGATCTTCGGCATCACTTTCGTGGCCGGTCAGGTCTTCAACCTCTACTCCCAGCCGCAGGATCCGCAGATGCAGCTCAACGTCATGGGCTGGCTGACGGTCGGCTGGGCGGTCGTGCTTGTTGCGGTGGGCGAGCGGCGCCGATATGGCCGCCAGGGCCTGGCAGCCCTGGCAAGCCTGACGGTCGCTCTGTTCGCCTACAACGTCTGGAGCATCGCACCGCTTCGCGGCCTCGACAGCGCCTGGGAGGGCGCAATCCAGCGCATGGAGCGGGAATCCAATCCAGACCGAACCGTCTGGCTGATGCACGATTTCGATTGGGCCATGGTCTACGGCTCGCTGTACTGGGGCCTCGCCGACCCCGGCACCGAGGCGCTCGGCCCTGCACCGCAAAAGGAGCCGCGCTTCAAGTGGATCGGCTTCACCGGCCAGGTCCTTCGCCATCCCGACTGGACCGACCATGAGCTGGTCGACGACTTGCGCGGACAGATCGATCGCGCGCTCGACCTGGGTTACGACGTGCTGGTGATCCGGCTATGGGACATGGATCCCTATCAGCTCGAGGTCGCGACCGGCATGGTGGCGAGCAGCGAACGCATCCAGGCCCTGCGCCGGATGCTGCGCGAGGAGTATGTCGCGACCCAGGCCTTCATCGATCCGGTCGCCGGTACGATCGACCGCATCAAGAAAAAGCCCGGGCGATAGCATGTCGCGCGATGTGCTGGTCGTCGTCGACATGCAGGTTGGCCTGCTCGACGGCCCGCCGAAGCACGATCTGATGAACGTCGTCCGACGCATCAATACCGTGGCGGCATTCCTGCGCGGACACGGCGGCGCGGTCGTCTGGATCAGGCATTGCGGGAAGGTCGGCGACGGCTTCGAGCGGGGCGAGCCGGGCTGGGCGTTCCTGCCCGAGCTCGACCGACATCCCGCGGACCTCGAAGTGGAGAAGACGCTCAACGATTCCTTCGCTGGAACGGCATTGCACGCAACCCTTCAACGCCTCGGGGCAGGGCGCATCCTCATCGCCGGCTGGGCCACGGACTTCTGCGTCGACACCACGCTGAGATCGGCCGTCTCGCGCGACTACCATGTGGTTGCCGTCAGTGACGCCCATACGCTGAGCGACCGGCCGCATCTCGATGCCGCCGCCGTCATCCGCCATCACAACTGGGTCTGGAGCGATCTTCTGACCAACCGATCAATCCGCGTCGCGACGGCAGCCGAGTTGCTGGCCGAGCAGAGTTAGAGCGGAATGTGATGAGATGGAACCGCGCGCGGTTCCATCTCATCACATTCGCGCGCACCGGGGATGCTTGTTGCAGGAGGCACGAAGGGTCCAGCTGATTCCAGCTGGACCCTTCATGCTCTAGCATGGACCCTCAAGCCCGCAGTGAGCTTTTGACTACATGGTCGCCTGTTGGATGCGGCGCTCGTCGAGCCCGACGGAGCGCGCGGTCTCGACGATAGCGGCCCAGGTGTTGTCGGGCAGGGGCACCCCCTCGGCAATCCGCTTTGCCCGCATGCGCGCCTCGGGCTCACCGGGAAGGAGGATTTCGCCGTCGGTCGCCGCAGGTCTGGAAGCCTTCACGAAGTCGACGTACCTGGCGACGTCCTTGGGAAAGAAGCCTGCCGGATCGAGCACCTTCGGATCGACATAGAACGACAGCATACCGTTGGCGAAACGGCCGCGCTTGGGATCGGTAGCGCCGTTGCCTGACAGCGAGCCACCCAGAAGCTCGCACATGAAGGCCAGCCCCGAACCCTTGTGATTGCCAAAAGCCTGGATCGCGCCGCTGCCCTTGCTGTGGTCGCGCGGGCCGGTCGGCGTGTAATCGCCATAGAGCAGGTGCGGATCGCTGCTCGGCTTGCCGTCGGGACCGACCAGCGCACCGTCCGGCACTTGCTTGCCGCCCTGGCTCGCCACCAGCACCTTGCCCTCCGCCACGATCGAGGTGGCGAAGTCGAGCACCAGCGGATCCTGTCCCGGCCGCGGCACGCCCACGCAATAGGGCGCGGTCGAGAAGCGCCGCTCCACGCCGCCATGGGGCGCCACCAGCACGCTGCCTGAGGCATTGACGAAGTGGATCGAGACCAGCCCTGCCTCGGCCGCCATTTCGGCCCAGTCGCCGACGCGACCGACGTGGCCGGCGTTGCGCAGGGTAACGGCCGACAGGCCGTTCCTGCGACACTTGTCGATGCCGATGCGGACGGCCTGTGGCGTCACGGTCTGGCCGAAGCCGTACTTGCCGTCGACCACAGCGATCACCGGCGTGTCGACGACGACGTCGACCGTGACGTCCGGCAGCACGGTGCCGTTCTTCTTCTGGGTCGCATAGCGCGGCACGCGGACGACGCCATGGCTGTCGTGGCCCGACAGGTTGGCGCTCACGAGATAGCGGCCGATGCGACCGCCCTCCTCCGTCGAGCACCCCGCAGACGCGAAGATATCCGCGACGAAGGCCTCCAATGCCTTCGCCTTGATGGTGACCGTCATTCCGTACGCTTCCTCATGTTCTATCGGACAGCCGGCCTCCGGCCGGCGGTTCGCATGACTACTTCCTGCCGGCCTTCGCCTTCGCCTTCTTCTCTTCGGCCGCGCGATGCAGGGCGCCGACATAGCCGCGATTCCAGGTCGGATTGATCATGACCTCGTTGATCACGATATGCGCCGGCAGGCAGGCGACGTAGCGGATCAGGTCGCCGACATCCTCCGACTGCGCCATGCGCGCCCGCTCTTCCTTGGTGATGGGGATTGGCCGCTTGTCGAGGATGGGTGTCGCCACCTCACCGGGACAGACGACGCAGGAGCGGATGCCGTTGACGCACTCCTCCATGTTGATGGTGTGGCTCATCGCCACCACCCCATGCTTGGCCGCCGAGTAGGCCGCGCCGCTCAGCGTGCTGGGATTGCGGCCAGCCATCGACGATGTGTGGATCAGCACGCCGTCCTTGCGCTTGCGCATCATCGGCAGCACGGCAGACGAACAGTAGAAGGCGCTCGACAGGTTGCCATCGATCACCATCTCGGCGCCCGCCGGCGTGAGCTCGTCCCATCGGCGGTCCGGGATGTTGAGCCCGGCGTTGTTCACCAGGATGTCGCAGCGGCCGAACTTGTTGTCGATGTCCTTGGCGACGCGGCTGACGGCAGCGGCCCTCATCAGGTCGGCCGTCTTCACGACCGCCTTGCCGCCGGCCTTCTTGATGGCGGCCGCGGTTTCCTCCAGCGGCTCCTTGCGGCGTCCCGTCAGGACTACCGTCGCCCCCTCCCTGGCGAGCGCAATCGCCGCCGCCTGACCAATACCCGAGCCAGCACCGGTCACCCAGGCGACCTTGCCCGACAACGAAGCCATCGAAGTTCTCCTATCCCGAAACTGAAAGCGGGCCCTCGAGGCCCGCTTTGCATTAAAGCACCTTGCCGGTGCCGTCGTCGATCAGATGCATGTTGCTCAGGTCGGCCCTCAGCTTCATCGGCTTGCTGGCGGTCGCGCCGGCGTTGGGATTGACGCGCCCGCACACTTCCGAGCCGGCGATGGTGAAGTAGACCAGTGTCTCCATGCCCATCGGCTCGACGACGTCGATCGGAATTTCGAAATCGTGCTGATTGGGTTCGATGTGCGGACGGGTCTCGGTGATGTGCTCGGGCCGCAGGCCGAGGACGAGGCCGGTCCTGCCGACACACGGGGTGTAGCGAGCCGTACGGTCGGCCGGCACCGGGAACGAGAGCGTGTCGGAGAGCCGCACCCGCAGCGCACCCGCCGCCTGTTCGACGTGGCACGGCATGAAGTTCATCGCCGGAGAGCCGATGAAGCCCGCAACGAACTTGGTTGCCGGCGAGTGGTAGAGGTCGTTGGGTGAGCCGACCTGCTCGATCAGCCCGGCGTTCATCACCACGACGCGGTCGGCGAGCGTCATGGCCTCGACCTGGTCATGGGTCACGTAGACGGTGGTCGTGCGCACCTTCTGGTGCACCTTCTTGATCTCTGTGCGCATCTGCACGCGCAGCTTGGCATCGAGGTTGGAAAGCGGCTCGTCGAACAGGAACACCTTGGGGTCGCGGACGATGGCCCGGCCCATGGCGACGCGCTGGCGCTGGCCGCCCGAGAGCTGCTTGGGCTTGCGGTCCAGCAGCTCGGTGATGTCGAGGATCTGCGCCGCCTGCTTCACCCGCCGCTCGATCTCGTCCTTGGGCGTGCGCTTCAGCTTCAGCCCGAACGACATGTTCTCGTAGACGTTCATGTGCGGGTAAAGCGCGTAGTTCTGGAACACCATGGCGATGTCCCGGTCCTTGGGCGGTACGTCGTTGACCACGTCGCCGCCGATCGCAATGTCGCCGCCCGAGATCTCCTCGAGGCCGGCGATCATGCGCAAGGTCGTGCTCTTGCCGCAGCCCGAGGGCCCGACCAGCACGATGAACTCCTTGTCGGTGATATCGAGGTCGATGCCGCGCACGGCCTGGACCTCGTCGTACATCTTGACGACCTTACGCAGCGTAACTTGAGCCATAGTCTCTACCTCTACCCTTTGGTCGCGCCGGCCGTCAGACCCGCAATGTAGTAGTCCATGAGGAAGGCATAGATGATCAGCGGTGGCGCCGCACCCAGCAGTGCGCCGGTCATGATCTGCCCCCAGTTGAACACGTCGCCCTTGATCAGGGTCGTCACGATGCCGACCGGCAGCACCAGCTCGGTGGTCGAGGTGGTGAAGGCCAAGGGATAGAGGAACTGAGCCCAGGCCACCGTGAAGCAGAAGATGGTCGCGGCGATGATGCCGGGCAGCGCCACCGGGATGAAGATCTTGGTCAGGGTCTGGATCCAGGTGGCGCCGTCGATCAGGGCGGCCTCATCGAGTTCCTTCGGGATCGAGGCGAAGTAGCCGATCATGATCCAGGTGCAGAACGGCACGGTCAGGGTCGGGTAGAGGATGATCAGCGTCCACCAGTGGTTCATGAGCTGGATGCCGAAGGTCTCGTTGACCCAGGCGAACATCTTGAACAACGGGATGAACAGGAGCGTCTCGGGGATCAGGTAGGTCAGGAACACGCCGGTCGCCAGCGTGGCCGAGCCCCAGAACTTCATGCGGGCGAGCGCAAATGCGGCAATGACGCTGATCGCCATCGTGATCAGGACGGTCAGCACCGCCACGATCGCCGAGTTGCGGAAGAAGGTGAGATACTGGTTCTGCGTCAGCAGCTCGATGTAGTTCGCCAGGGTGGGCGAATAGACCCACCACGGATTGCTCTCGGCCGAGATCTCCGCGCTGGTCTTCAGCGAGGTGATGAACATGTAGATCGGCGGCGTCAGGAAGAAGATCGCGAAAAGCACGAGGAAGAAGTAGGACCAGCGCAGGGCCCACCTCCGGTCGCGACTCATGCTGCCATACTTGCGGCCCGAGATCGTCGTCGCCGTCGGGGAAGCGATTGTGGCGTTTGCCATCAGACTTCACTCCCTCGCTTGGTGATGTCTCGCAGGATGAAGGTCGCGGCCACGGCCAGGATCGGCACCATGAACAGCGACACGCTGGCGCCGAGCGGTATGTCTCCGCTTTCTATGCCCACCCTGAACGCCCACGTCGCGAACACGTGCGTGGTGTTGAGCGGGTCGCCCTTGGTCAACACGCGCACGATGTCGAAGTTGGCAAAGGTGACGATCAACGAGAACAGCGCCGTGATGGCGATGATGTTGCGCATCATCGGCAGGGTCACGTACCAGATGCGCTGCCACCAGGTGGCGCCGTCGATCGAGGCTGCCTCGTAGAGCTGCTCGGGCACCGACTTCAATGCCGCAAGGTACATGATCATGAAGAACGGCGCGCCGATCCACACGTTGACCAGGATGACGGAGAAGCGCGCCCAGCCGGTCTCGCCGGTCCACGGAATGCGGTCGATGCCGAAGCCGGCCAGAATCCAGTTGAAGGCCGAGTAGGACGGATCGAACAGCCACAGCCAGGCGAGCGTGCTCATTGCCGGCGGAATGACCCACGGCACCAACAGCATGCCGCGCCACTTGCGCTGGCCCTTGCTCGGGATGTTGTGCACGAAGTGGGCGACCACGAAGCCGATGATCGCCTTGAAGATCACCGCGGTGATGGCGAACAGGCAGGACTGGTAGACTACCATCCAGAAGGTTTCGCGGCCGAACAGGAAGTCGAAGTTCCCGAAGCCGACGAAGCGGGTCATGCCCTTGTTGAGCATCGCCAGATAGACAGCGTAGCCAGCCGGATAGGCGACCAGAACGAGGATCAGCAGGATCAGAGGCAACGCCATAAGGAAGGCGATGGTAGATTTGCGCTGCATCAGTTTGTGCAGGCTGCTGCGGCCGGCGCCTGTCGCCGTTACCGCGCCTCTGGCGGCTATGTCTGCCATAGGAAACTCCCGGCGTTTGTCGTCTTCTTATCGTTATCGGTTCCGGCGGACGCCGTCGCCTGACCGCGTCCGCCGTAGTCGTCGTACGCGCTAGTTGCGCATGAACCCTTCGATCTCCTTGGCAGCCCAGTCCAGTGTCTTGTCCATGGCCTCGCCCTTGAAGAAGCGCACCGCCATCTGGGTCTGGATACCCTGGGTGTAGATCTGCTCGGCGATCTTGTGCGGCGCGGGGGCCGCGGCGATCGACAGCGTCTGGTGGTTGTGCGGGTTCGGATAGTGATAGAGCGTGCCCTTGGGAGGCGACTCCTCGGCCCAGGTCTTGAAGGTGGTGAGCTTCTCGAACGACGGCAGGTCATAACCGCCGCTGGCGATCACCATCTTCTCGGCCGCCTCGGGCTGGCTCATCGCGGTGAGCAGGCTCTTGGCCGCCGACTGGTTCTTGCTGAAGCTCCAGGTGCCCCAGAAGAACGGCAGGAACGGACCAAAGCGGCCGGCCGGACCCGACGGGAAGCCATGTGTCCAGCACTGCTCGGCAACCTTCGGCGCATCGCGCTTGGCAACCGCCCAGGCCGACGGCGGATTCATGATCAGGGCGCCCTTGCCCGACACCAGCCACTTGTTGTTGGAAGCATCGTCCCACGCCGGCGCGTCTTCCGGCAGGAAGGCCATCAGTTTCTTGTAGTACTCGAGCGCCTGACGGACCTTGTCGTTCTTGACCGTGATCTCACCCTTGGCGTCGACCAGCACGGCGCCGAAGCTGTGGAAAATCGCTCCCGCGGTATCGACCGAGTCCGACGTCGTGCCGAGCCCGATGCCAAAGGCATGACCGCCCTTGCTGCAGGCCTCGGCGGCCTTCAGGAAGGCATCCAGCGTCCAGGCGTCGGCCTTGGGCGGTGAGCCGGCCGGATACATCGCCTGCACGTCGATGCCGGCGAGTTGCTTCATGAGGTCGATGCGCGAGCATGGCCCCTTCATCTGGCTACCGACCGTGGCAGGCACGGCCAGCCACTTGCCGCCGACCTTGCCGAGATACTCGACGGTGCCGTTCACCGCGCCGTTCTGCTTGATCAGGGGCTCGACGACGTCGTTCATCGACACGAGCTGCTCGGCGTAGCGCGCCGGCAGCCAGGTCGAAAAAGCGAGGACATCGTGGCCCGACTTGGCTTGCGATTCCGCTGCGGTCGTCAGCAGGAGCTTGTTGCCCTGCGAGGTGATGAAATCGATGGTGACTTCGACCTTCTCCTTGTCAGCCCACGCCTTGATCACCTCTTCCGTGGCCTTGTTGGCGCCGGGTACCCAGTGGTCCCACAGGCCAAGCGAAAGCTTACCGGCCGCGTACGCGCCACGCACGAACGGTGCGGCGACCAGCGCCGTCGAAACGGCAGCCGTACTCGCCACAAAACCGCGGCGGCTTACTTTTCTCGATACCATTTTTCCTCCTGTCCCTCGTTCTTATGACCCTGATTTGAGCCTTGTGGCGATGCTAGGCACAACCCATGGATCAAGCAATGCATTTTCGGCCGTAGGGTCTTTCGGAACACAGGTTTGACAGCATCCGACGAGACCAGGATGCTCCGCCCGCCAAAAGGACAGCGCAGGATCGCGGGAAGGAATTTCGTGCGGGAAAACACTGTGAAATCGATCAGGACCATGGGCGGCGCGCGCAACGGCTGGATGGGAATTCCCGGTCGCGTCTTCGCCAAGGGCATGGCACAGGCACGCCTGGACTCGCTTACGGGCGAACTGCCGTATGGCCCGGTCGTCTGAGCAAGATGCAACAGATCCCCACGGCCAATCCCTGGCTCGCCGCCGTCGAGCCCTCACCCATCGGCGAGACCAGGCGCTGGGTGCTGAACCGTACCTTTCCGGCCGATCTGCCGCTGATCGATCTCAGCCAGGCGGTGCCCGGCTACCCGCCGGCCATGGAACTCAGGAAGCACCTCGGTGAGCTGCTGCTCGATCCAGCTGTACACGGCTACACGCCGATCCTCGGCCTGGCGGCGCTACGTGAGCACTACGCCGCTCATCTCTCGAGCTTCTATGGCGCGCCGATCACCGCCGGCGAAGTCGGCATCACCTCGGGCTGCAACCAGGCTTTCTGTCTGGCTCTCATGAGCATCGCCAAGGCGGGCGATCAGGTGATCCTGCCCCGCCCGCACTACTTCAACCACGACATGTGGATGCGCATGCAGGGTATCGAGCCGGTATCGCTCGACTTCCGACCCGGCTCGGGCGCCGTGCCGAATGCCGAGGACGCCGCCAAGCTGATCGGCCCCAGGACGCGCGCCATCGTTCTGATCTCGCCCAACAATCCCACGGGTGCGGTCTATCCGGGGGAGACCATCCATGCTTTCTACGAGCTGGCGCAGCGCCATGGCATCGCCCTGCTGCTCGACGAGACCTACAAGGACTTCCTGCCTGAGGGTGCCCGTCCGCATCGGCTGTTCAGCGACCCGGACTGGCGCAGAACGCTCGTCCACCTCTACAGCTTCTCCAAGGTCTTCGCGCTGACCGGCTATCGCGTCGGCGGCATCACCGCCGGTCCGGCGCTGATCGCGGAGATCGAGAAGGCGATGGATTGCGTCTCGATCTGTCCGCCGCGGCTCGGACAGGAAGCGGCGCTCTACGGCCTCAAAAACTTGCTGCCCTGGGCGAGGCGCAATACCGAAGGCCTCAAAGCGCGCGCCGACCTTCTAGGCACCGGCCTGCAGCGCTCGAACCGCTGGCGGCTGGTCAGCATCGGCGCCTACTTCGCCTACGTCGAGCATCCTTTCGCCGGCCAGCGTTCGACGACGGTATCCAAGCGCCTCGCCGACGAGGAGAACCTTCTCACCATCCCGGGTGACATGTTCGGTGCCGGTCAGGAACGCTTCGTGCGACTGGCCTTCGCCAACGTCGCCGACGACAGGATTCCGGCAGTGCTTGAGAGGCTGGAACGATTTGGAGCCTAGCCCCCTTCTCCTCCCCGCATGACGGGGAAGGAGGAAGATCGAGGTGAACCATGCCACATGCAACGACGCCCGATGGCATCAAGCTATACTATGAAGAGTCCGGCAGCGGTACGCCGATCCTGTTCGTCCACGAATACAGCGGCGACTGGCGTAGTTGGGAGCCGCAGATGCGCTACTTTTCGCGCCGCTACCGCTGCATCACCTACTCGTTCCGCGGCTACCCCGGCTCGGACACGCCCGAGATCGAATCGATGTACGGCCAGCAGCACGCGGTCGACGACGCCAAGCACATGCTGGACCATCTCGGGATCGAGAGAGCCCACATCGTGGGCCTTTCGCAAGGCGCCTTCGCGACGGCGCATTTCGGCCGACAATATACCAGCCGCGCCCTTACACTGACGCTGGCCGGTGTCGGTTCCGGCGCCGGCCGCGAGGGCCATGAGCAGTTCAAGAAGGACGCCCAGGCCACCGCCGTCCGCATCCGCAAGGAAGGCATGGCAAAGTACGCAAATGCGCTGACCAGGAATCCGACACGCTCGCGCTTCAAGCAGAAGGACCCGCGTGGCTTCGCCGAGTTCGTGAAGCATCTGTCGGAGCACCCCGACGTCGGCTCGGCCAATACGATGCAGGAGTATCAAGGCAAGCGGCCCTCGCTCTACGACTTCGAGGCCGAGTGGCAGAAGCTCGAATTGCCGACCTTGATCATCTGCGGCGACGAGGACGAGCCTTGCCTGCAACCCAGCCTCTATCTCAAGCGCGTGCTGCCGAATGCCGGACTCGCCCTGTTCGCCAAGACCGGCCACACGGTGAACATCGAGGAGCCCGATGCCTTCAACCGGGAGCTCGGGAACTTCCTGATGCTGGCCGAAGCCGGCAAATGGACGCCCGCGGATCCGCTCGACTCCAATGCGCCGATGATCTGAGGTCGTACGGATCGGCGCTCACGGGCGCGCCGACGGCAGGGATTAACCGGGCTTTACGGTGACGGCGTGGTTGAGCGGTCCGTGCCCGCGGCCGAAGCCGGGCGCTGTCTCAATGGCCCGACGCACGAACGCGCGCGCGCGCGCGACGGCCTCCCTCAGGCCCATCCCCTGGGCGAGGCCCGCGGCGGTGGCCGAGGCGAGCGTGCAACCGGTGCCGTGTGTGTGCTTGGACCTTATGCGCGGATCGGCGAAACGCTCGAAGCGGCCGCCATGCCACAGGAGGTCGACGACCGTGTCGCCTTCGAGATGGCCGCCTTTCAACAGCACGCCCTTTGCCCCCAGCGCCGCCAACCGCTCGACAGCACGGTGCATGTCGGTCTCGTCGCGCACCGGGAAGCCTGCCAGAACCTCGGCTTCGGGCAGATTTGGCGTGATCAGCGCCGCCATCGGCAGCAGCGTATCGCGCAATGCCGCCTCGGCTTCGCTCAGGAGCAGGCGATGGCCGCCCTTGGCCACCATCACCGGATCGACCACCAATGGCACGCCGGGCGCGTGCTTCTTCAAGGCAGACGCCACGGCTTCGATCACTTCGGCGCTGTGCAGCATGCCGGTCTTGAGCGCATCCGCGCCGATGTCGGTCAGCACGACTTCGATCTGCTGGGCGATGAAGGCAGGCTCGACCGGCATGACGCCGTGTACGCCCTCGGTGTTCTGGGCGGTGAGTGCGGTGATGGCGGTGGCGGCATAGGCGTTCATGGCGGTAACTGCCTTGATATCCGCCTGGATGCCCGCGCCGCCGCCGGAATCCGAGCCGGCGACGATCAGGACACGACCTTTCATACCGCGGCCTTGACCCGGGGGATTGCCTCGACAATTTGGTCGACGACGGCGCGCACGAGTTCCGAATCGTCGCCTTCGGCCATGACGCGGATCAGCGGTTCGGTGCCGGACTTGCGCACCAGGATGCGCCCGGCCTTGCCGAGCCGCGCCTCGGCGTCGGCAATCGCGCGCGTCACCGCGGCAGCCGAGAGGGCTGCGTTCGCATCGCTTACACGAACGTTCTTCAGCAGCTGCGGCACCGGCTCGAAAGCGCGAAAGGCCTCACTCGCCGGGAGGCGGATCTTGAGCATCGCCGACAGCGCCTGCAGCGACGCCATCAGGCCGTCGCCGGTCGTGGCATGATCTATCATGATCAGGTGTCCGGATTGCTCGCCGCCGAGATTGTAACCGTCGGACCGCATGCGCTCGAGCACATAGCGATCACCGACTGGCGCGCGCACCAGGCGAAGCTGGCGCTCGTCGAGATAGCGCTCGAGGCCGAGGTTGGACATCACCGTGGCAACGACGCCGCCGCCAACCAGGCGGCCGTCCTTGGCCCAGCAGTTGGCGATGGTCGCCATCATCTGGTCGCCGTCGATCACCCTGCCATGCTCGCACACCAGGATGACGCGGTCGGCATCGCCATCGAGAGCGATGCCGATGTCGGCGCCGTGCATCACGACGCTCTCCTGCAACGTCCGTGGATAGGTTGACCCGCACTTGGCATTGATGTTGAAGCCATCGGGCGAGACCGCAATCGGGATCACCTCGGCGCCGAGTTCCCACAGCACCGTCGGCGCGACCTTGTAGGCCGCGCCATGGGCGCAATCGACGACGATCTTGAGACCTGTGAGATCGAGGTGACGGCCTACCGATGCCTTCACCGCTTCGATATAGCGACCGTCGGCGTCGTCCAGCCGTTTGGCCCGGCCGATCGCGCGCGGGGCAGCCAGCCGGATATCCGCCGACTCGGCGACCAGCGCTTCGATGTCGACCTCGACCTTGTCCGAAAGCTTGAAGCCGTCGGGCCCGAACAGTTTGATGCCGTTGTCCTCGTAGGGATTGTGCGAAGCCGAGATCATCACCCCGAGATCGGCCCGCATGGAACGCGTGAGGAAGCCTACCGCCGGCGTCGGCACCGGACCCAGCAACAGCACGTCCATGCCGACGGACAGGAAGCCGGCGGTCATGGCCTGCTCGATCATGTAGCCGGAAAGCCGCGTATCCTTGCCGACGACGACGCGATGGCGATGGTCGCCGCGGTTGAAGACCTGGCCCGCCGCCATCCCGATACGCATGGCGATCTCGGCGGTCATTGGTTTGCTGTTGGCGCGACCGCGGACGCCGTCGGTGCCGAAGAGTTGGCGAGCCATTGCCGGGATTCTATCGCATCGCCCGGGAAACGGCGAGGGCCTGTCGGGTTCCGGCGACGTCATGCACGCGCACGATCGCGGCGCCGCGGCGAGCCGCCTCGACGGCAACCCAGACCGAGGCCGGGTCGCGCCCGCGCGGCTGCTCGATGCCGGTCAGCCGGCCGATGAAGCTCTTGCGCGAGGCCCCGATCAGGACAGGGTAGCCGGCGTCCGCAAGCCGCGCAGCCCCAGCCACCAGGTCTACATTCTCCTGCACGCTCTTGCCGAAGCCCAGGCCGGGATCGAGGGCAATGCGCTCGTGGGCGATCCCCGCCACTTCGCAAGCCCTTGCCCGCTCGACGAGGAAACGGCGGACATCTTCCACCACATTGGCATAGGCCGGCACGGCATACTTCTCCTCCGCGCGGCCGGCGCGGTGCATCAAGACTACGGGCGCGCCTCGCTCGGCAACGAGCGGCATCAGTGCCGGATCATCCTGCAGGGCGGACACATCGTTGACGATGCGCGCGCCGGCATCAAGGCAGGCGCGAGCCACCGCAGTGCGCCGCGTATCGATCGAGACAGCGATGTTGTGCCTCGCCAAGCCTTGGACAACGGGCAGGACGCGGTGCAGCTCCTCTTCGGCGTCGACCGGCCGCGACCCTGGCCGAGTCGACTCGCCGCCCACATCCACGATGTCGGCGCCATCGGAAACGAAACGCAGGCCATCTTCGATGGCCTGCGCTGGGTCGAGGCGTTCGCCGCCGTCGGAAAAGGAGTCCGGCGTCACATTGACGATCGCCATGATCCTCGGGCGATCGAGGGTGACGCCGGCAAAGCTCGCCGTCACAGCCCCGGCTGCGGCTCCGGATTGGCGCCAGGCGACGGTCCGGCGCCCTGGCCGGAACTCGTCGGCACCGAGGCACGGCGCCGGCGGTCGGTATGGCCGGCTCCGCCGGTATCGTCGCGCACGATCTTGTCGCCGCGCAGTATCTGGCCGATCTCGTCGTTGGAGAGCGTCTCGTACTCGAGCAGCGCCTTGGCGATCATGTGCAGGTCTTCCAGATGATCGGTCAGGATCTGGCGCGCCCTGCTTTCGGCCTCCTCGATCAGGCGGCGGACCTCCTGGTCGATGAGCTGGGCGGTGGCTTCCGACACATTCTGCGTCTGGGTCACGGCGTGGCCCAGGAACACTTCCTGCTCGTTGGCCTGGTAGCGTACGCGGCCCAGCTTCTCGGACATGCCGTACGCGGTGATCATGCCGCGCGCCGTCTGCGTGGCGACCTGGATGTCGCTCGCCGCACCCGTGGTGACGTTCTCAGGTCCGAAGATGATCTCCTCGGCGATGCGGCCGCCGAACATGATCGCCAGCCGCGATTCGAGGAACTGCTTCGTGTGGCTGAGGTGATCGCGCTCGGGCAGCTGCATGGTCACGCCCAGCGCGCGGCCGCGCGGGATGATCGTCACCTTGTGCAGTGGATCGCTCTTCGGCACGTGCATCGCGACCAGGGCGTGGCCGGCCTCATGGTAGGCCGTCAGCTTCTTCTCCTCGTCGGTCATGGCCATCGAGCGCCGCTCGGTGCCCATCAGCACCTTGTCCTTGGCATATTCGAAGTCGGCCATGGTGACGAGGCGCTTGCCGACGCGTGCGGCGCGAAGGGCCGCCTCGTTGACGAGGTTGGCGAGATCGGCACCGGAGAAGCCCGGCGTGCCCCGCGCCAGGACCCGCGGATCGACGTCGGGCGCCAGAGGGACCTTGCGCATGTGGACCTTGAGGATCTTCTCGCGGCCGCCGACGTCAGGGTTGGGCACGATGACCTGGCGATCGAAGCGGCCGGGACGCAGAAGCGCGGGATCGAGCACGTCGGGCCGGTTGGTGGCGGCGATCAGGATCACGCCTTCGTTGGATTCGAAGCCGTCCATCTCGACCAGCAGCTGGTTCAACGTCTGCTCACGCTCGTCGTTGCCGCCGCCCAAACCCGCGCCACGATGGCGGCCGACGGCGTCGATTTCGTCGATGAACACGATGCAGGGCGCGTTCTTCTTGGCCTGCTCGAACATGTCGCGCACGCGGCTTGCGCCGACGCCCACGAACATCTCGACGAAGTCGGAGCCTGAGATGGTGAAAAAGGGTACGTTGGCTTCGCCGGCGATGGCGCGTGCGAGCAGCGTCTTACCCGTACCCGGCGGGCCCACCAGCAAGCAGCCCTTGGGGATCTTGCCCCCCAGGCGCTGGAACTTCTGCGGGTCCTTGAGGAAGTCGACGATCTCCTCGAGCTCCGCCTTGGCCTCGTCGATGCCGGCGACGTCTTCGAACGTGACGCGGCCGTGTTTCTCGGTCAGGAGCCGCGCCCGCGACTTGCCGAAGCCCATGGCACGGCCGGTGCCGCTTTGCATCTGGCGGAGGAAGAAGATGTAGACGCCGACCAGCACAAGCACCGGCAGCCAGCTCACGAAGATGGAGCCGAGATTGACGCCCTCCTCCGCCGGCCCGGCATCGACGCGATCGACGTTCTTGATCAGCATCGGCATCAGCTGCTCGTCCACCGGGGTCGACGGCACATAGGTCGCGAATTTCTGCACGCCGTTGCGCGGCTCGCGGAAGGTACCGGTGATGGTGTTGCCCTGGATACGGACGTCCTGGACCTGGCGCTGCTCGACGGCGCGAACGAAGTCCGAATAGGAAACCGTATTACCTGCCGACCGGGTCGCCCCGCCCTGGAAGACGCTGTAGAGAAGCGCCAACAGCAGCACGATGACAATCCACAGGGCGGCGTTACGGTTAAAAGGGTTCACGGGAGCTTTCCAATGGGATGCGAGATCATTCTAGATGGGAAGCACAGGACGCGCCGCAAGCAAAAAAAGCGGCCGGAATCAGGGGCTGCGCCCCGTTTCTGCCATCTCTCCTGCCATGCTCGGGCCGAACAATCCACTGCAGGCATCGACTTGACGGGATTTGTCGCATGAGAAGTCTACATGCAGAAAGCGTGAAATCCTGGGCAATTCCGGACCTTCCCCGCGTCGCCGGGCCGCAAAGACGGCCGACTGCCCGGTGCAGCCGGTCCCGCCGTGGCGGGTGATCGCCCCCCCCCACCGCCTGGACGACCCTGCTCAACAGTCTTTCCTGGTGATCCCGCTGCAAGTGAAGAAAGGCCGATCGGTCGATCGCAACCTCACCTGCCGATGAGATTGCCAGGGTCTCGACTGAAGCTGCGGCCAACTCCAACTCCCGGGCGGGGCGACCCATGTCGGCCGCCGCCCAGGTCGGCCGGCCGCCGCCACGCAGTCGCGCGCGCTCGAAGCGCGGATCGGCGTTGGAAGGGTCGTCGATCCACGGAACGTCACGTGCAACCAGCGTCGCCGTAAGCCGCGACCGCCGGACTCCCAGCAGCGGCCGCAACAGCCGGACCTCAGGCAGTTCGACAGCCGCCGACATGCCGGCAAGACCGTCAGGGCCGCTTTGCCGGGCGGCACGCATGGCTACCGTCTCGGCCTGATCGTCTGCATGGTGGGCGACCAGCAGATGAAGTATGCCGCGCCGCCGGCAAGCTTCACGCAACAGGCGATACCGCGCAATTCGGGCGGCTTCCTGCAGGCCGGTGCTCGGCTTGGCCTCGGACCACCGCAGGATCTCGGCCTCGCAATCGTGTCGTCCCAGCAGGGCTGCCGTCGCCGCCGCTTCCGATGTCGACTCCGACCGAATTGCATGATCGACGATCAGGCCGACGATGCGGCCACCGCGCGCGCGCCCCCACTCGTCAGCCAGCAATGCCAAAGCGAGCGAATCGCGTCCGCCGGATACGGCGACTGCAATCACGGGCGCGCTCTCGAACGGCGCGAAGGGCGCCATCAATCGTTCGAACGCAGCGCCATCGAGAGGTCGATTGTCGACCGTGGTCACCCGCAGGCGTTCTTCTGGCGCTCCTGGTCGATCCGGCGCTTCTGCAGGTCAGTAGCCCGTGGATAATCCTGGCTGAACTTCGCGAAGACCTGACAGGCGTCGGACTTGCGGCCCATCACGGCGAGCGTGATGCCGAGCTTCAGGAGATTGTCGGGGCCCTTGGGACTCGCCTTGTAGTTCTTGTAGCCCTCGGCAAAGGCGGTCATGGCGTTCTGATAGTCCTTGCCCGCGTAGTAGCTCTCGCCCAGCCAATACTGGGCATTGCCGGCCAGCGGATGCTTGGGATTGCTCTGCAGGAACGTCCTGAAGGCGCGCTCGGCGCCGGCGTTGTCGCCGTCCTGCAGCTTCTTCATGGCGTCGTGATACATCTGGTCGGCACCGCCGCCGGTCGCAGGCGACGCTGCGGGCGGCGCTGCGGGGGACGGGGGTGGCGCAGCCGCCTGCGCCCCGCCACCGGGGCGCGGTCCGGCGCCGCCACCGCGGCCCTTCTCCATCTGGTCGAGCCGGTACTCGTAATCCGCCTGCATCTTCTCGAGCTGCTGCAGGAGTTGCTGGTTGCGGTACTGGAGCTGCTCGATCTGACCGGTCAGCGCGGTGATCTGCTGCTGCAGCTGGTTGAATCGATCCTCGACATAGACCGGATCGGCGCGCTGGGCACCGGCCGCCGTCGGCAGGACGAGTGCAATCGCCAGCAGAGAGGTAGGGAAAATCTTCATGTCGGCCGATAGTTTCTGTGCAAAGGCGGCCATTTTCAGGCATGGGCGCTCCGCTTCCAAACGAAAACGCCGGCCCTGAGGACCGGCGTTCTCGAGATTTCAGGTCGGCGTCTCACTGCAGCGCGGTGACGGCGCGGCGATTGCGCGACCAGGCTCCCTCATCGGAACCCGGCGGATCGGGGTTCTCCTTGCCGAAGCTGATGGTCTTGAGGCGGGCCGCGGGGATGCCCTGGGCGATAAGGTATTGCCTGGCCGCGTTGGCGCGGCGCTCGCCCAGTGCGAAGTTGTACTCACGCGTGCCGCGCTCGTCGCAATGGCCTTCGACGGTGATCTGATACTGAGTGTACTTCTTCAGCCACTCGGCCTGGCGGTTCAGGGTCTGCCGGCCATCCTCGCGGATGGTCGACATGTCGGTGTCGAAGAACACGCGATCGCCGATGTTCTGGCGGAAGTCCGCAACCGAGCCGGGGGTGACGGTTGTCGTCGCAGGCGCGGCGGCCTCCTCCTGCTTGCTACTGCACGCGGCCACGATGATCATCGCCGCGATGGCTGCGAAAGCCTTGATAGTCCTCATTTTTCAGCGCTCCCTGGCAACATCGACCCGAGCGCTGGGAAGACGCACGGCTCGACAAGAAAGATCATATCACTACTGCGGAATCAAGGGTGACCAGGCCGGATCCGAGGCATCGGTCGGCGTCGGTATCTGACGCTCGAAGCGTCCGGTGATGTCGACCTGGTGCAAAGTGACGGCGCCGGTACGACCGGCCGAGCTCGGCTGTTGACGGAAATATGCAAGCACGCGACCGTTCGGTGCCCAGGTCGGCGCCTCGACCAGGAAGCCCGAGGCCAGCATGCGCTCGCCGCCGCCATCGGGCCGCATGACCCCGATGCCGAAGCTGCCGCCGGTGATCTTCGTGAAGGCGATCCAGTCGCCGCGCGGCGACCACACGGGCGTGGCGTAGCGTCCCTCGCCAAAGCTGATGCGCCGCTCGCCGCCGCCCCCGGCGCTCATGACGTAGAGCTGCTGGCTGCCGCCGCGGTCGGAGTTGAAGGCGATCTGCGCGCCGTCGTTGGAGAAGCACGGCGAGGTGTCGATGGCGGATGAGTTGGTCAGGCGACGCAGCGCCCGGCCGCGTACATCCATTTCGTAGATATTGGTGCGGCCTTCGGCGGCAATGCTCATCACCACCTTGGTGCCGTCGGGCGAGAAGCGGGGCGCGAAGCTCATGCCCGGGAAATTGCCGAGGAGCTCGCGGCGACCTGAATCGACGTTCTGCAGATAGACGCGCGGCGGGGTGCTGCGATCCTCGCCGAAGGCCATGTAGACGATCTCCTGCAGCGTCGGCGAGAACCGCGGCGTGACGGCCAGCGTGCGACCGTCGGTGATGTAGCGGTTGTTGGCGCCGTCCTGGTCCATGATGGCGATGCGCTTGACGCGCGCATTGCCGGGGCCGCTCTCGCCGACATAGGCGATGCGCGTGTCGAAGTAGCCTTCCTCGCCGGTGACGCGCTTGTAGATCGCGTCGGCGATGATGTGGGCGAGCCGCCGCCAGTTGGCGGGCTGGCTGGTGAAGGAGAGCCCGGCGGCCTGCTGGCCGACGACGACGTCCCACAGCCGGAAGTCGACCTTGATGTTGCCGCCCGCCTGGCCGACCTGGCCGACGACGACGCCGGCCGCGCCGATTTGGCGCCAGGCGGGGAACTGCGGCGGAGAGCTGGCATTGACGTCCTTCTGGATGAAGGAGCTGGGCGGGATCGAACGGAAGAGACCGGAATTCTGCAGGTCGTTGCGCACGACGTTGGCGATGTCGGCGCCCACGCGGTCACCGGCGAAGTCGACAATGGCAATCGGTACCGGCTCGAAGGTCGGCCGGGTCATGTCGATCGTGAGCTGGGCGCGCGCGGGGACGGCGGCCGCGCCTGCGGCAAGTGCTGCGCCGCCCAGGATCGTCGAGCGTCGGGGAAGCATCATGTCGGACCTCTTGTTCATTGAGGGGGAGTCTTCATAGCGCGACCGCTGTCAGTAGTCGCGTGGATCGAAATTGAAAGTGATGTTGCGCCACGAGTTGTATTTTTCGGGTGACAAGGGCCACGGCTGGCAGCGTGGATTCATGATCGCTCGGTGCGCCGCATCGGCCGCGGCGCGGAAATTGGGATCGTTGTTGTAGCGGCCGGTGTCCTTGAGCTCGGCCTTCACCGGCGTGCCATCCTGGTTCATCTGCACGACCAGGGTGATGATCATGTTCTGGTCGCGTCCGCCGCCGATCGTGTTCCAGCACGGCCGGATCTTGTTGCGTACGCCTTCGATCTCGCTTGCCGTCACGACGGCCGCAAGGTTGGGCGCCGCCGGCGCCTGGCGCGTCACCTGCTGCACGGGCTTGGGCTGCTGCTCCGGCGTCTGGTGCTTCTGCGGCGACTGCTTGTTCTTCAGGATGTCGTCGATCATCGAATCGACGTTCTTTTTTTCCGGCTGCGGCTTGGGCGGTGGCGGCTTGGGCGGATCCGGCTTCTTCACTTCCTGCGGCGCGGGCTTGGGTGGCTCGGGCGGCTTTTCGATCTTGGGCGGCTCGGGCTCCTTGGGCTTGAGCGCGATCAGGTCCTCGGACGGCTTGGGCGCCTCGGGCCTGGGCTTCTCGACTGGCGGTGGCGGCAGCGGCTTGGCCTCCGCCGTTTCGACCTTGGGCTTCTCGGGCGCCGGCGGCGGCTCGGCCGACTTGGGCGGTGGCGCCTTGGTCGCTTCCTCGGCGATCGGCACTTCCTTGGGCTGCGGCGGCGGAGTGGCGACCTTGGGTGCCGCGGCCTTCTTGTCGATCACCTCGAAGTCGACCATCACTGGCTCGGGCTCCATCAGCGGCGGCCGATTGAAGAAGTCCAGGTTCATCACCGCCGCGCCGAGCACGACGACATGCAGCATCGCCGACACGATGGCCGGCATGCGCATTTCGACGCTTCTCGGGATACGGCCGATGATGCGGTCGTCCATCGCTCGCTTCGCCTCCCCCTTCCTCGTCCTAGCGGCGCGGCGCGGGGGCCGCGGGCTGCTGCTGGCCTCGCGGGGCAGGCGCCGGCGTCACGGTGCCGCCGGCGCCCTTGCCGAGCTGCTGGGCGGCCTCGCCGAGCAGGCCGAGCTGGCGGAAGCCGCTGTCGATCACCACCCCCATCACCTCCATCATCTTGCCGTAGTCGACGGCCTTGTCGCCGCGCATGAACACGCGCTGGTCGGGTTTCTCCTCGTGCACGGCCTTGAGCTTGCTGCCGAGTTCGCCGAGGTCGTACTTGGTCTCGCCGAGGAAAACCTCGCCCTGGGCATTGACCGAGACGACCAGTGGCTCGTCCTTTCCGCCGACCTGCTGCGCCGAGGTCTTGGGCAGATCGACCGGCACGCCGACCTGCAGCAGCGGCGCGGTGATCATGAAGATGATCAGCAGCACCAGCATGACGTCGACCAACGGCGTCACGTTGATGTCGGCGATCGGCGTGTAGCGCCGCCGCCTGAACTTGCTGCCGCCCGCGCTGCTTCCGGCGGCGGGAATGACGCCGGCCATCAGACCTGCTCCTCGAGCTGACGCGACAGGATGGTGATGAACTCACCGGCGAAGGATTCGAGCTGCTGGGCGTAGCGCGCGACCTGGCCCGACAGGATGTTGTAGGCGCCGGCCGCCGGGATCGCCGCGACCAGGCCGATCGCGGTGGCGAACAGCGCCTCGGAGATGCCGGGGGCCACGACCGCGAGCGAGGTGTTCTTGGACTGCGCGATGTGGCCGAAACTGTTCATGATGCCCCATACCGTGCCGAACAGGCCGACGAAGGTCGCGTTGGCACCGACCGTGGCGAGGAAGCCCAGCCGCTTTTCGATCGCCTCCATCTCGCGCTGGATGGTGACGCTCATCACCTGTTCGATGCGCTGGCGAAGCGCAGCGCGCGCCGTGGCGCTGGTCGCCAGGCCCTTGGAGACGGACCGGCGCCATTCGCGCATGGCGGCAGAGAAGATGCTCGACATCGGGTCATCGGGCTTCGCTCCCACCCGGTCGTAGAGGTCCTCCAGCGAGACGCCCGACCAGAAGGTGTCCTCGAAGGTCTGGGCACTCTTCTTCAGCGAACGCAGGCGCAGCATCTTTTCGAAGATGATCGCCCACGACCAGAAAGAAGCCAGCAGCAGCGCGATCATCACGGCCTTGACGACCCAATCGGCTTGCATGAACAGGCCGTAGACCGACATGTCGATCGGTCCGGTGCTGCCGCCAAGGGGGGTACTGGCGACCTGCGCAAACGCGTCCATTTTGTTATCTCCGTTAGTTCAAAGGGTTATACCTGAATGTGGCGTGAGCGGGGCGACTCCTCTGCTCTGATCTGGACCAAGGCAGTCCGCACGTGCGGCGGCAATCGGACCGGCCGTCCCGTCGCGCCCATGCATGCGACGACGAGTTCAGCACGGACCAGGGTCTCTTCGCCGCGGCGCGCGATCTGGATCATGTCCAGCGAGGCGCCGCGCAATTGTCCACAACCGGTTACGACTTCGATCGTCTCGTCCAATCGCGCCGGCTTGAGATAATCGATGGTACAGCGGCGCACGACCCAATTCACGCCGCGCTCATCGCGCAAGGCGCTGTGCTCCTGCCCGAGCGATCGCAACAGCTCGGTACGGCCACGTTCGAGGAAGCGCAGCCAGTTGGCGTAGTAGACGATGCCTGCGGCGTCGGTGTCCTCGTAATAAATCCGCAACGGCAGCACGTGCACGCCACCGGCGATATGGCCGCTGGTGGGACCAGCGGGCGCGCTCACGCGTCTTCCTCCGCGTCGCCTGCGGTCAGCAGGTCGAGCTGACGCTTCTGTTCGCGCGGCATGGCCACACCGAGATGGCGGTAGCCGCCCTCCGACAGCAACCGCCCACGCGGCGTTCGCATCAGCAGGCCGAGCTGCATGAGGTAGGGTTCGATCACGTCCTCGATGACGTCGCGCTGCTCGGAGAGCGCTGCCGCCAGGGTCTCGACGCCGACCGGACCGCCGCCGTAGTTCTCGGCGATGCAGGCGAGGTAGCTGCGGTCCATGGCGTCGAGACCGCGGCCGTCGACCTCGAGCCGGCTCAGCGCCTCGTCGGCGACCCTGGCGTCGACCACGGAATGGCCACCGACGGCAGCGAAGTCGCGCACGCGGCGCAGCAGGCGATTGGCCACGCGCGGTGTCCCGCGCGAGCGCTTGGCGATCTCGGCGCCGCCATCCTTGGCCATCTGCATCTTCAGCACGCGGGCGGCGCGATGGACGATGGTCTCGAGTTCGGCCGGTTCGTAAAAGACCATGCGCAGCGGAATGCCGAAGCGCTCGCGCAGCGGGCGCGTCATCAGGCCCGAGCGCGTGGTGGCGCCGACCAGGGTGAAAGGCGGCAGCTCGATGCGCACCGATCGCGCCGCCGGCCCCTCGCCGATCATGAGGTCGAGCTGGAAGTCCTCCATGGCGGGATAGAGGATCTCCTCGATCGCCGGATTGAGACGATGGATCTCGTCGATGAAGAGCACGTCGTGCGGCTGCAGGTTGGTGAGCTGGGCGGCAAGGTCACCGGCTTTCTGGATCACCGGGCCGGAGGTGGCGCGAAAGCCCACCCCCATCTCGCGCGCTACGATCTGCGCCAGCGTCGTCTTGCCGAGGCCGGGCGGTCCATGGAACAGCACATGGTCGAGCGCCTCTTTGCGCGCTCTCGCGGCGGCGACGTAGATCTTCAGGTTCTCGCGCAGCTGCTTCTGGCCGATGAAGTCGTCCAGCGCCTGCGGCCTGAGCGCCAGCTCGGCCGCGTCCTCTTCGGCGCGCTGGGTGGCGACCAGCCTGTCCTCGCCGCTCATCGCGCCAGCTCCTGCAGGCCGGCACGGACGACGGCATCGAACGTGGCGCCGTCACCGAGACGCTGCGTGACGCGCGCCACGGCCCCGAATGCCTCGACGCGCTTGTATCCGAGATTGACCAGGGCGGAGACCGCATCCTCGTTGATCGACCCGGCCGGCACCACGGCAGCCGCGGCCGCAGCAGTCTTCGCGAGCGGGGCGATGCCGAACGCGGCCGCCTTGTCCTTGAGCTCGGTGGCAAGTCGCGCGGCGAGCTTGGGACCGACACCGGCCGGACGGCTCAGCGTGGCGCGATCCTGGGCGGCGATGGCGCGCGCGATCTCGTCGGGCGACAGGGTCGACAGGATCGACAGCGCGACCCTGGCGCCGACGCCCTGCACCGTCGTCAGGATCCGGAACCAGTCACGCTCGGCGGTCTCGAGGAAGCCGTACAGGCTGATCGCGTCCTCGCGCACGATGGTCTCCACCAGCATCGTCGCCGATCCGCCGGCCACGAGATCGCGCAAGGTGCGTGACGACGCGGAGACGAGGTACCCCACGCCGCCGACATCGATGACGGCGCTGTCGGTGTCGACAGAATCCACAATGCCTTTCAGCTTGGCGATCAAAGGACCGCCTCCATGCGCTTCGCGGCGGCGCGATGATGGGCGTGGCAGATGGCGACGGCCAGCGCGTCGGCGGCATCGGCGGTGGTATCGACCCCGGGCAGCAGGCGGCCGACCATCATGGCGATCTGGCGCTTGTCGGCATGACCAGCGCCGGTCACCGACTTCTTGACGAGGTTGGCCGCGTACTCGAACACCGGCAGGCCGGCGCGGGCCGGCGCCAGCAGGACAACACCGCGCGCCTGGCCGAGCTTCAGTGTCGATCCCGGATTGACGTTCACGAAGGTCTCCTCGATGGCGGCCTCCAAGGGGCGCTGCGCCTCGACTACGGCGGCAACGCCGTCGAACAGTTCGCGCAGCCGATCCGCCAGCGTGCCCGCGGTCGTCACCCGGACCACGCCGTGCGCGACGTGGCGCAGCCTGTTGCCGTCGACTTCGATCACGCCCCAGCCGGTCAATCGCAGACCGGGATCGAGGCCGATCAGTCTCATCGTCCCGGGCTTCAGGCCGCGAACTTCGCCAGAGCGTCGTCCGACACCTCGAAATTGGCGTAGACGTTCTGGACGTCGTCGTTGTCTTCCAGGGCGGCGATCAGGTCGAGCAGGGCCTGCACCGTCTCGCCCTCGACCGGCGAGGTGGTCTTGGGCCGCCACGAGAGCTTTGCGACCGAGGGCTGGCCGAGTGACTTCTCGAGCGCCTCGCGCACCGAATTGAAGTTTTCCTGGGCGCCGTAGATCTCGTGCACGCCCTCTTCCCCTTCACCGCTCACCACGTCGTCGGCGCCAGCGTCGATCGCCTTCTCCAGCACTTCGTCGGCGCTGCCGACGCTCAGCGGGAAGCGGAATTCACCGACGCGATCGAACATGAAGGACACGCTGTTGGACTCGCCGAGATTGCCGCCGTGCTTGGCGAAGATCGAGCGCACCTCGCCGGCGGTACGATTGCGGTTGTTGGTCAGTGCCTCGACGATCAGCGCCACGCCGGCCGGTCCGTAGCCCTCGTAGCGGACTTCGTCGTAGTTGGCGTCGGCATCGCTCGCCGAACCGCGCTTGATGGCGCGATCGATGGTATCGCGCGTCATGTTGGCCTCGCGCGCGGCGATCACGGCAGCACGAAGGCGCGGATTGGAATTTGGATCGGCCGCGCCGAGCCGCGCCGCAGTGGTGATTTCGCGGATGAGCTTGGTGAAGATCTTGGCCCGCTGGGCGTCCTGCCGCCCTTTGCGATGCATGATGTTCTTGAACTGCGAATGGCCGGCCATCGCTCCAAAACCAGATTCAGTGAGTTGATGGGGCGGCTATACCACTTCTCGTGGGCTTTGGGACTGTTAGTGACTGTTGCTGCAGGGCAAGGAACAAAAAAAGGCGGGGGCCGAAGCCCCCGCTAAAAAACGTCGGAACCTAGATTCCGACGCCCCCTCTAACCTGAAGACAGTTCGCCGAAGCCGGCGAAAAATCGTTTAACATCAAGACGATGCCGCTTTTTCCCCAAGCCGTCAACGAGCGTCTTCAGGCTACCTCTAATAGGTAGGCGGGCCGGTTCCGCAACACAAGATACAGCAATTTACAGGGCCTGCGGGAGCCGGCCGCCCAACCGGATCGGCCGGACCGCGATGGCGAGGCCTGTACGGTCATCGGTTTCCACAACCGCCGCGCACAAAGTGCCCTCCCCTTCGGCCGGCGCCAGGCGCTCACCCGGCACCTTGCGCACGAAGCGTTGCACCGCCGACTCCTTCTTCATGCCGATCACCGAATCGTAGTCGCCGCACATGCCGACATCGGTCTGATAGGCGGTCCCGTGCGGCAGGATCCAGCTGTCGGCGGTGGGGACATGGCTGTGCGAACCGAGCACGGCAGAGACGCGGCCGTCGCAATAATGCCCGACCGACTGCTTCTCGCTGGTCGCTTCACCATGGACGTCGACCAGAATGAAGTTGGCGGTGCTGCCCAGGGTGTACTTCGCGAGCTCGGCGTCGACGCCGCGGAACGGATCGTCGAGCGCGTCCATGAACAGCCGGCACATGACGTTGATCACCACCACCTTCTGGCCGCGTGCGGTCTGGAACAGGTTGGCGCCCCAGCCCGGCGTACCGGGCGGGAAGTTGACGGGCCGCAGCAGGCGCTTGTCCTGGGCGATGTACGGGACGATCTCCCGCTGGTCCCAGACGTGATTGCCGGTTGTGATGCAGTCGACGCCGGCCTCGTGCAGCTCGCTGCAGATCCTGGCGGTGATGCCGAATCCCGCCGCCGCGTTCTCGCCGTTGACCACCACGAAATCGAGACCAAGCTCACGCCTGAGGCGCGGCACTTCCTTGACTACCACATCGCGGCCGGCGCGGCCGACGATGTCACCACAGAACAGGACCTTCATAACTAGACAAAGGCGCAAGCGCGCTTGTCGGTCAACAGCCAATCGAGTCGCTGATCGTCCGGTCCGTGCGGAACCTTGTCGACGAGCTGGCCATTGAAGCCCACCCCGACCGCCGTCACCGCCTTGCGGTCACGCAGGCCAACCAGCGTGCGGTCATAGAAACCGCCACCGTAGCCCAGCCGCCACCCCTCCTCGTCGCAGGCGAGCATCGGCACGATCAGCGCATCGGGGTCCAGCGTCTCGAATTGCGGCGAGGGCTGCAGCGTTCCGAATACGCCCTGCTCCAGCGGATCGCCCGGGCGCCAGGCGCGGAACAGGAGTGGCTTGCCGCGACCTTGGACGACGGGCAGCGCCAGTTGGCATCCACAGTCATTCAGCTTGATCATCAGAGGGCGGATATCGATCTCGTCCTTGATCGGCCAGAAACACGATACGACCGTCGGCGTCTCGAACGGCTGCTCGCGGTCGAAACTCGCTACCAGCCCGTCGGCGGCGACGCGGCGCTCGCCCTCGGACAGCGTGCCGCGCCACGCCAGCATGGCCGAGCGCAAAGTGCGCTTGTCGTCGATCAGGGACATTGCCGGAGGAAAGAGAGGAGCAAGGTGGGGCGGCTCCACGATGGGCCGTGGCTCGTAGAACCTCCAAGGCCTGCAAAAGCAGGTGGGCACCGTGTGGCCAAGACCAGGGTCAAGGCCAGGGACAGTTCCCAGGAGTTCTTATTGGCCCCGGGGTTTTAAGCGAACCTCGCACCGCGCAGAAATCCGCCCCGCATCCAATCTAGGCACTCGGGGCAGTCGCCGCAATGCAGGCGCCTCATTCACCTTCCCCGTCCTGCGGGGAAGGTGAAGAAAGGGCACCTACGCTGCTCCGCTCATCTTCTTGCTCATCTTGTCGACGCGCGAGGTGATCAGATCCTCGAGCGCCGTGGCCAAGGTCTCGGCGCTGTCGGTGGCGCTGGCCCGCGCGCTCTCGGCGGCTTTGGCGATGCCACGCGCCTCACGGCTTTCGTCGGCCAGGATCAGGGCGGCGAACACCAGCAGTTTGACTTCGGGGGTGCCGGGCAATTGCCGGCGCAATTGGGCGACCTTTTCATCGACGTAGGCGGCGAGTTCCTGGACCCGCTCTTCCTCACCGTCGCCACAGGCAAGCTCGAAGCTGCGATTGGCGATCTGGACCGAGACCTCCGGCATCGTACGGTACTCCTTTTTGTTGCGCCCTTATCGGGCGTCGAGGGGATGCACAGTCTGACACGTCAGCCTGTGCGAAGCATCCTTCAGCGTGGATGTCTTGTGTTGATCACTTCTGGTCGGCGGCCAGCAGCGAGCGGATGTATTCCATCGCGCGCTCGAGGCGGCCCTCGACTTCGATTGCCACATTCTTCAAGGCGTCGTGCTGGCGCTCGAGCCTGTCGAGTCGCTTGGCCAGTTCGTTGGCACGCTCCGCTTCCGCCAGCAGGCGTTGTTCCACCATCGATTCCAGCCGGCTGAGCGCACTCTCCACGCGGTCCTTCGCGCTGGCCGCCGTCGTGGACACCGCTCCCCCGCTGGAGGGCGGTATCTGCTCTCCCGTCCGCACCTGCTCCATCGCAGGAGGATAAGTGTAGCGCCGGTGAATGGTCAACATCTTGGCTCTGTGGAGCGTCTGAACGCGCTAGATGTAGGCCTTGCTCGCGGCTTTTGCGCATTGACGCCCGGGAGAGCGGTCGGCATGTTGCGCGCCGTTTCAAAAAACATACCGGCGCCCCCGCAAAATGACCGATCAGACCGCCGCCCGCCGCGACATGGCCAACGCCATCAGGGCCCTTGCCATGGACGCCGTGCAGCAAGCGGATTCGGGTCATCCCGGCATGCCCATGGGCATGGCCGACGTCGCCACGGTGCTGTTCACCAAGTTCATGAAGTTCGACGCCTCGGATCCCCATTGGCCCGACCGCGACCGCTTCATCCTGTCGGCCGGCCACGGCTCGATGCTGCTCTATTCGCTGCTCCACCTGACCGGCTACGCCGACATGACGCTCGACGAGCTGAAGCGCTTCCGCCAGCTCGGCTCCAAGACTGCGGGGCACCCCGAATACGGTCATGCCAGCGGCATCGAGACCACCACTGGGCCATTGGGTCAGGGCCTGGGTAATTCTGTCGGCTTTGCGCTGGCCGAACGGTTGATGGCCGAGCGCTTCGGCCGCGACATCGTCGATCACTACACCTACGCCATCGTCGGCGACGGCTGCCTGATGGAAGGCGTCGGCCAGGAAGCCGTCACGCTGGCGGGCCATCTCGGCCTCGGCCGACTGATCGTGCTGTTCGACGACAACGGCATCTCGATCGATGGTCCAACCTCGCTCTCGACTTCCGAGGACCACAAGAAGCGCTTTGCCGCCGCCGGCTGGCACGTGCAGGGCGTCGACGGCCACGACCCGGACGCCGTCAGCCGGGCGATCCGAAAGGCGCGGAACGTTACCGACAAGCCCTCGCTGATCGCCTGCAAGACGGTGATCGGCTTCGGCGCGCC
Organism: uncultured Rhodospirillales bacterium; assembly: GCA_902825855.1. Classification (GTDB taxonomy): domain Bacteria; phylum Pseudomonadota; class Alphaproteobacteria; order Reyranellales; family Reyranellaceae; genus Reyranella. Next base: position 42,651 of record CADECW010000063.1, read on the forward strand.
GACCAAGGCCGGCACCGCCGCCACACACGGCTCGCCGCTCGGCAAGGATGAGGTCGCAGGTGCGCGCGCGAAGCTCGGCTGGCCCTACCCGCCGTTCGAGATTCCTGAATCGATCTTCACCGCCTGGCGCAAGGTCGGGTCGCGCGGAAAGTCCGCGCGCCGTAAGTGGGTCCAGCGCCATGCCGCCATGGCCGAGCCCGATCGCGTCGAGTTCGACCGCCGCATCAAGGGCGATATCCCGGCTGCCGTCGGCGAAGCCGTCGATGCCTTCAAGGCCAAAGTCGCCGCCGAGAAGCCGTCGTGGGCGACGCGCAAATCGAGCCAGGAAGTGCTGGAAGTGATCAACCCGGTGCTGCCCGACACGGTCGGCGGCTCGGCCGACCTCACCGGCTCCAACAACACCAAGACCGCCTCGCTGAAAGGCAACACCCCGAGCGACGCCGGCGGCCGCTACGTCTACTACGGCATCCGCGAGCA
>CADECW010000064.1 GCA_902825855.1 uncultured Rhodospirillales bacterium
CAATGGTACCGGTGTTCATGGCGACACCGACATCGGCCTGGGCCAGCGCCGGCGCATCGTTGGTGCCGTCGCCGCACATCGCCACCAGCTTGCCCTCGGCCTGTTCGGTGCGGATCAGCTTGAGCTTGGTCTCGGGCGTGGCCTGGGCCAGGAAGTCGTCGACGCCGGATTCGGCAGCGATCGCCGCGGCCGTTACCGGATTGTCGCCGGTGATCATGACGGTGCGGATGCCCATCCGGCGCAAGGTCGCGAAGCGCTCGCGGATGCCCCCTTTGACGATGTCCTTGAGATGGATGACGCCCAGAAGCTTGCCATCCTTGGCGACGGCCAACGGCGTGCCGCCGGACTTGGCGACCTTGTCGGCCAGCGTCTCGACTTCGCGCGCCATGTGGGGCGCGTTCGCACCGGCCTTGACGTCGGCGATGATGGCGTCGACCGCGCCCTTGCGGATCGAGGTGCCGTCGACGTCGATGCCGCTGATGCGGGTGTAGGCCGAGAACGGGATGAACCTGGCGTGCAACGGCGCCATCTCGCGGCCGCGGATGTCGTACTTCTCCTTGGCCAGCACGACGATCGAGCGGCCCTCCGGAGTCTCGTCCGACAGTGAGGCGAGCTGCGCGGCGTCGGCCAGGTCGCGCTCGTCGATGCCGGTGACCGGCAGGAACTCCGCGGCCTGGCGGTTGCCGAGCGTGATGGTGCCGGTCTTGTCGAGCAGCAGCGTGTCGACGTCGCCTGCCGCCTCGACGGCGCGGCCCGACATGGCGAGTACGTTGAAGCGCACCAGGCGGTCCATGCCGGCGATGCCGATGGCGGACAGCAGCGCACCGATGGTGGTCGGGATCAAGGTGACGAACAGCGCCACCAGCACCAGCACGCCCATGGTGCCACCGGCATAGGCGGCGAAGCTCGGGATCGAGGCCACCGAGAAGACGAAGATGATCGTCATGCCGGCCAGCAGGATGTTGAGTGCGATCTCGTTCGGCGTCTTCTGGCGCTCGGCGCCCTCGACCAGGGCGATCATGCGATCGAGGAAGGTCGAGCCGGGCTGCGCCGTGATGCGCACCTTGATCCAGTCGGAGATCACCTGCGTGCCGCCGGTCACGGCCGAGCGATCGCCGCCGGCCTCGCGGATGACCGGCGCGGACTCGCCGGTGATGGCTGCCTCGTTGACCGAGGCCACGCCCTCGATCACCTCGCCGTCGGACGGGATGAGATCGCCGGCTTCGACCAGCACGACGTCACCCTTCCTGAGGCCGGTTGCCGGCAGGGATTCGAACGTCCGCGACTGGGCATCACTCAGCCGCTTGGCCACCGTCTCGGTCCTGGCCTTGCGCAGGGTCGCCGCCTGGGCCTTGCCGCGCCCCTCGGCGACCGCTTCGGCGAAGTTGGCAAACAGCACGGTGAACCAGAGCCAGAGATTGATCTGGAAGGAGAAGCCGAGACCGCCGTTTCCCATCACGAGATCACGGACGAACAGGATCGTGGTCAGCATCGCGACCACTTCGACCGTGAACATCACGGGGTTCTTGACCATCACGCGCGGGTCGAGCTTGCGGAACGAGTCGATCAGTGCCGGCCCGAGGATTTTCGGGTCGGTCAGCGTCGAAGCCGCCGTCCGGCGGCCGGAAAGAGCCATATCGGTCATGACTGTCCTCGACTCTAGTAGAGTGTGCCCGCCAGCATCGCGAAGTGCTCGACGAGCGGGCCGAGCGCGAGGGCCGGGAAGAAGGTAAGGCCGCCCACGATCAGGATGACGCCGACCACCAGGCCGACGAACAGCGGGCCGTTGGTCGGGAAGGTGCCGGCCGAGGCGGGTACGATCTTCTTGGAAGCGAGCGAGCCCGCGATGGCGACCATCGGCACGATCATCAGGAAGCGGCCGATGAACATCGCGAGGCCGATGGTGGTGTTGTAGAACAGCGTGTTGGCACTGATGCCGGCGAATGCGGACCCGTTGTTGCCGGTGGCCGACGTGTAGGCGTAGAGGATCTCGCTGAAACCATGCGGGCCCTGGTTGGCCGGACCGGCGAGACCGGCATCGACCACCGTGGCGATGGCGCTGAAGCCCAGAATCGAGAACGGCAGGATCAGGATGGCGAGCAGCGCCATCTTCACTTCCTTGGCCTCGATCTTCTTGCCGAGATACTCGGGCGTGCGGCCGACCATGAGGCCGGCGATGAACACCGAGATGATGGCGAACAGCAACATGCCGTAGAGACCCGCGCCGACGCCACCGACGATGATCTCGCCGAGCTGGATGTTGAACAGCGGGATCAGGCCGCCGAGCGGTGTGAAGCTGTCGTGCATCGCATTGACCGCGCCGCACGAGGCGGCCGTAGTGATCACCGCAAACAGCGCGGAATTGGCGATGCCGAACCGGACATCCTTGCCTTCCATATTGCCTCCGGCCTGCATCGCCGAAGGTGCCGTATCGACGCCGAGCCTGGCGATCGCCGGATTGCCGGCCGCCTCGGCCCAGTAGGCGACGAGGACGCCGCCCAGGAACAAGACCGCCATGACGGCGAACACCGCCCAGCCCTGGCGCTGGTCGCCGACCATGCGGCCGAACACGTTGGTAAGCGACGCGCCGATCGCGAAGATCAGCACGATCTGCACGAAATTGGTGATGGCATTGGGGTTCTCGAACGGATGGGCCGAATTGGTGTTGAAGAAACCGCCGCCGTTGGTACCCAGCATCTTGATGACTTCCTGCGAGGCCACCGGTCCCTGGGCGATCACCTGCTTGGCGCCTTCCAGCGTCGTCGCCTCGCTATAGGCGCCGAGATTCTGCGGCATGCCCTGCCAGACGAAGAACAGGCCGACGACGATCGAGATGGGCAGCAGGATGTAGAGCGTGCAGCGCACCAGATCGACCCAGAAGTTGCCGATGCCGCGCGCCGAGCGCCGGGCGAAGCCGCGCACCAGGGCGATGGCGAGTGCAATGCCGGTCGCGGCCGAGACGAAGTTGTGCACGGTGAGGCCCGCCATCTGCACGAGGTAGCTCATCGTCGTCTCGGGAACGTAGGACTGCCAGTTCGTGTTGGTGGTGAAGCTCATCGCCGTGTTGAAGGCGAGGCCCTCCTCGACCGCCGACTGGTCGGCCGGGTTGAAAGGCAGCAGCGCCTGGAAGCGCATCAGCGCGTAGAGAGTGAGAAAGCCCGCCAGGCTGAACAGCAGCATGCTGACGGCATAGGTCAGCCAGTTCTGCTCGGTGCGTTCGTCGACTCCGCTCAGGCGATAGAAGCCGCGCTCGACCGGGCCCAAGACCGGCGACAGGAAGGTTCGCTCGCCCTGGAAGACGCGCGTCATGTAGCCGCCGAGCGGCTTCACGAGCAGGATGACCACCACGCAGTAAAGAGCGATCTGGATCCAGCCGTCGAAAGTCATGGGTCGTTCCTCGGGAAGCGCGGCCTAAAACCGCTCGGGCCGCAGCAGGGCGTAGACGAGATAGACGAGCAGGCCGATCGTGACGGCGCTGCCCAGGATGTATTCGATCAGCATGGGCCGCTCCTCACAGCTTCTCGCAGGCATAGGCATAGGCGATCGCCAGCACGAACGCTCCGGCTCCGACCGCAATCAGGATGACATCGAGCATGGCTGCTTCCTCTCGGCGAACGGCGAGCGGGACTGCCTAGGCGATCCCGAACAATCGCAAGGTCGCGGTAATCGCGAACGCCACTGCCAGGTGGATCGTCAGCAGCACGCCGATCTCGGCCAGGACTTCGCCTGACGTCGGGCCATCGCCCGAAGCGGCCAACGCCCGATGATCGGCATCGAGCGAGCGCGACAGGATTCGAAGGGGTAATCTCATGGGATGGCCAAAGTGGACCGGGAGCACATAAGAAATCGACGGCGGACCCACGCTGCGGGCATAGGAACGGCATAGGAATTCGAGGCCGTCCGGGTTGCCACGTCGGGGCGGCCCTACCAGCGATTACAGAGGCGCTCGTAGCCGATGTACGCGCACAAGAGTGCAAATCCGATGAACAGGACGATGTCGAACATGGGTCATCTCCTCGCCAGATAAGAGGCCCTGACGAGGTAGGAATTCGAGATGTCCCTCGGTGGTTCGGCATAGCGCGAGCATATGAATCGCAGGCGAACCCGCGAAACCTGTCCTTTGGTATGACGGCGTACCACCGCAGGTTCGAACGCAGCATCTCCTACGAAATTCATATGGCGCACGCCGCCGCTCCGCATGGACTTCCTAAGATCGGCGGCAGTTCTCTGGTCGTGTCATCAAGGAGTAGGATGGATGCACCGGGGAGTGTTCGCCGCACTGGCGGCAGGTGTTGGATTCGCGCTCGCGGATCCGGCTGCTGCGCTGGATCCCGTCCAGGGCCAGGTCCAGGGGCAAGCTCAGGCCCAGGCTCCGGCACCGACTCCTGCGTCCGGCCAGGGGCCGTCACCGGCCACGGCAGCGCCTGCAGCGAAGGAAACATGGAAGGCGCCGTTCGGCGGCTCGTGGACAGCCACCTTCGCCTTCGCCACCGACTATTCCTATCGCGGGATCTCTCAGACCCAGCGCCAGATCGCAATCCAGCCCGCCTTCACCTATGAGACCCCGACGGTCGGCGAGAAGGTGCCGATCGGCGCCTATGTCGGCGCCTGGGGCAGCAACGTCTACTACGGCAACACCAATCCTACCATCGCCGAGATCGACCTGATCGCCGGCCTGAGACTGAAGGCACTCGAGGGCAAGTTCACCGGCGACCTGGGCTACATCCGCTATAACTATCTCGGCGCGCCCTCGAACCTGTTCTACGACTTCAACGAGTTCGGCCTGGTGCTGGGCTACGACTTTGGCATCGCCGCCATCCAGGGCGCGGTGCGTTACAGCCCCAACTTCTTCGGCAACTCCGGCATCGCCTGGTACAAGTGGGGTCAGGCCACCGTGCCGATCCCTTACACCTTCAATGAAAACTTCGCTTTCAAGCTCTACGGCGCTATCGGCAATCAGTACGTCGAGCGCTTCACCAACTACGGCATCGGCAACGACAACTACTGGGACTGGCAGATCGGCGTCAGCGCCACGGTCTACGGTGTCGATCTCACCATCGCCTATATCGACACCAACCTCGACGTAGCCAACTGCGGCGCCACCATGAACTGCAACGCCCGCGCCATCTTCACCATCTCGAAGACTTTCTAGCGCCGCCCTCCGGGAGGCTTCGCGGGATGACGGGAAATGGTCATATGCGATAGCCTCTCCTAGACGGGGGAGGTTCAGGCATGAGCATGAGCGCCGCTTCGCGGCCCGCCGACCGAAAGCGGGCGGCCGGCCTGACGCTGGCGGCGCTCGGCATTGTCTTCGGCGATATCGGCACCAGCCCTCTCTACACCGTCCAGACCTGCTTCAGCGATTTCACCGGCCTGAAGCCCACACCCGACAACGTGCTTGGCATGCTTTCGCTGATCACCTGGGCGCTGATCATCGTCGTCACCCTGAAGTACGTCATCGTGGTCATGCGCGCCGACAACCGCGGCGAGGGCGGCGTGCTGGCGCTGATGGCGCTGGTGTCGCGCGAGCGCGGCATCTCCGAGCGCCGACGCAACGTCTACGTGATCATCGGCATGCTGGGCGCTGCCCTGTTCTATGGCGACTGCCTGCTGACGCCTGCCATCTCGGTGCTGAGCGCCGTGGAGGGCCTGAACGTGGCGACGACGGCCTTCCAACCGGTGATCCTGCCAATCGCCATGGTGGTGCTGATCAGCCTGTTCGCCATGCAGTCCTTCGGCACGGCAGGGATCGGCCATCTCTTCGGGCCGATCATGCTGATCTGGTTCGCAATCCTCTTCGTGCTGGGCGTGCGCCAGATCGTGCAGCATCCCGAGGTGCTGATGGCGCTGTCGCCGCATCACGCCTTCGCCTTCGCCATGAAGCACAAGACCGGCGCCTTCATCGCCCTGGGGGCGGTCACGCTGGCGCTGACCGGGGCGGAGGCGCTCTACGCCGACATCGGCCATTTCGGTCGCAACCCGATACGGATCGCCTGGCTGATCGTGGTGTTCCCCGCCCTGCTCGCCAACTACTACGGCCAGGGCGCATTGCTGCTCGGCGATCCATCGGCCGCTTCCAACCCCTTCTTCAATCTGGCGCCGTCGTGGGCGCTCTATCCCCTGGTGGTGGTCGCCACCATGGCAACGGTGATCGCCTCGCAGGCGACGATCTCGGGAGCCTTCTCAATGGCCCAGCAGGCGACGCTGCTGGGCCTGAGCCCGCGCGCCCGCATCCAGCATACGTCGCCCAACGAATACGGCCAGATCTACGTGCCCGCGATGAATTGGCTGCAGCTCGCGGGCGTGCTCGGCATCGTGCTGGCCTTCAAGACCGGTCCCGACATCGCCTCGGCCTACGGCATCGCCGTGACCGGCACCATGCTGATCACGACGATCCTGGTGCTGACGCTCGCCGTGCGCGGCTGGAAGTGGCCATGGCTGCTGGTCGTGCCGCTCTTCCTCCTGCTGCTGGTCGTCGACGGCGCGCTGTTCTCGGCCAACATGACCAAGTTCGACGACGGTGGCTGGGTGCCGCTCACCATCGCCGCCGTGCTCTTCATCGGCATGTGGACGTGGTATCGCGGCCGCCACGCCGTGCAGCAGCGCGAGCATGAACGAACCGTTCCGATCGAAACCCTGCTCGACAGCATCGAGCCCGAGCGCCTGTACCGCACGCAAGGCACGGCGATCTATCTCACGACCTTCTCGGATGCCGCCTCCAACAGCCTGATGCAGAACCTGCGGCACAACGGCGTGCTGCACGAGCATGTCGTGCTGCTGACCGTGCACCTCCTCGAGGAGCCGTTCGTCGCGCCGGAGGACCGCCTGAGGGTCCGCGAGCTGGGCAGCGGCCTGCACCGCGCGGTGCTGTGCTACGGCTTCATGGAGAAGCCCGACGTCGGCCATGATATCGCGAGCCTGGCGAGCGAGGGCATTCCGGTCGATCCGCCGCAGACATCCTTCTTCCTCGGCCACAACAACGTCGTGAGCGGCGAGCATCCGCTGTTGCCGAGCTGGCAGCGCCGATTGTTCCTGATGCTGAGCCGCCTCGCCGCCAGCCCAACGGACTTTTTAGGCCTTCCGGCGAATCAGACGGTCGAGCTGGGGAGCCGGATCGAGGTTTAGGCCGACCGATACCGGCCTACCACTCCCCGCAGCCGAACCTCAGCAGGTTGCCGTGCGGGTCATGAATGTAGAACTCCTTCATGTTCCACGGCCTCACCTCGAACGACGAGAGCCTGGGCACGCCGCGCTGCCTGAACTCCTCGTACAGCGCCGGGACCTGGCCGCCGCGGATGTAGCACGACGTGTTCTCGGGGAACTGCCGATCCGCCGTCTTCCAGAAATGGAGCTCCATATCGTCGCGCTTGACGATGAGATAGTCGCCGTCGGCCCAGGCGCTGGTGAAGCCGAGCTGGCCGACGTAGAAATCCCGGGTCTCGCCGATATCGAGCGATGCCAGGACCGGAATGCCGCGGGCGAGGTCGACGCTCACGCGTCGAACGCCGAGATGGTGATCGCTTCGCGCGCCGGCGGCTGCAGTCCGCGCGCCAGCAGGTCGGCGAGGCGGGCGAAGATTCGGCCGGCTTCGACGCAACCGACATCCTGCGCCACCGCTTCGGCAGTGATGTTGAGCAGGGCGTTGCCGGCGAGATCGCGGCATTCGGCCGGCAGGTCGGCGACGGCATCCGAGATGATCTGCATGGCGCGCTGCAGGTCGGCGACGCGATCCGGATGCCGTGTGCTCAATTGAGTCTCCCTGCGGCATCACCGGCCGGCGGCGCCAGCCTGAGACCAGCGCTCGCCAGCGCAACGGCGAAGGCCTTCAATCGCACTGCCGCGACGCGTGAAGCGGTCGGCGCCATCATGATGTCGAGCGACGCCATCAACGGCCCATCGAAATCGCCCTGCGCAAGACCGCACAACGCCACCAGGATCGCCTCGTCGCGACTGACGCACGAGCAATCGGGGCGATGGATTTCCATCGCGCGGCGCGTGCCGAACAGCAATGCGTCCATGGCGATAGCGAAGTCGGGCAGCACCGCGAGCACGCCGGCCGTCTTGAAGCCCTGATGCAGTACCGAGCCCTCTGCCGGCAGCGCGCGGTCCTGCTGCCACTGTCGCAGCGCCCACAGCACGAAGCGCTCGCTGATCGGCAGGCCGCAGGCACAACCTGGCCGACCACAGCCCGTGCGTGGATCGCCGCTCTTGCTCTCGAGGGCGTTAACCCTTTGTTCCGCCGTGCTTTCCATGGCTCACCGATAGTTGAATGCCATTGACATAAGGGCCGACTCTATGCAATTGAGAGTCGTTCGCAAGTCAAAAAGAGGGAACACGACAGGCCATGAGCCAACCACCGCGTGCGACGCGGCCGGACGACGTCGTTGGGGAGACGACCGACATCATGCCTTCGGTCGACAGCACGACGCTGATGAAAGGCCGGCGCGAACTGATTATCCGACACGGCGCCGACACCTATCGTCTCAGGATCACCGCTTCCAACAAGCTGATCCTCACCAAGTAGATCGACGCGTACGTACCCCGGAAAGCCATCCCTTTCCGGTCAAACTGCCCAGCCAGCCGATCCTTCGGGGATCCAGCCAGCCAGGCGTCCTTTTTGGGGACCCACTGGCTATGACGATCAGACAGCTTTTCAATCTCCTGCTGGTCAGTACCGCGATCGGCGTAACGATCGCGCTACCAGCTTTCGCACAGACACCGACGGCACAGACACCGGCGCCGACCGCACCCGACGCTACCGGCAACACCACGCCGCCACCGCCCGCCGCGCAATGGCCAGGCACCACCACCACACCGGTCATCACGCCCGGCCAGCCGGTGCCGACACAGCTCGACGCCGTGACCACCGCGGCGACCCGCACGCGCCGTCCGCTCGACGACGTGCCGGCGACCGTCTCGGTCATCACCACCGAGGACATCGACCGCGAGAACATGCAGGACGTCCGCGACCTGGTGCGCAACGAGCCCGGCGTCACCGTCGGCAACAACCCGTTCCGCGCCGGCTACCAGAACTTCCTGATCCGCGGCATCGGCGGCAACCGCGTGCTGCTGATGGTCGACGGCATGCGCATGCCCGACTTCCCCGATTCCAACCAGGGCGCAGGCACCTACACGCGCGAGCAGCCCGACCTCGAGGACATCAAGCGCGTCGAGATCATCCGTGGCCCGGCCTCGGCACTCTATGGCTCGGACGCGCTCGGCGGCGTGGTCGCCTACACGACCAAGGACCCCGGCGACTACATGATCGGCGGCAAGAACATCTACGCCAGCATCAAGGGCGCCTACTCCGGCGCCAACCAGCAGTTCGCCGAGACCGCCACCGGCGCCGTCAGGCAGGGCAACGTCGAGTTGTTGGGCATCTACACCCGCCGCGACGGCCACGAATTCTATCCGGCGCAGTCCTCGCTCGGGCCCAACCCGACGAGCTTCTACAACAACGATTTCCTCGCCAAGCTGGTGCTGCGGCCGACCGACGTCGACACCATCCGCATCACCGGCGGTTACACCCAGGGCCAGCAGAGCACCCAGGTCCTGTCGGGCGTCGGGAATTTCGCCAGCCTGTTCGCGCGCGTCTTCGACGAATGGGGCCAGGATTACACCAACACCTACCGGATCAGCGGCCAGTGGGTGCACAACGCGCCGATCGGCTTCGTCGACCGCATCGACTTCATGGCCTACTTCAACTCGGTCTACACCCAGGCCGACACCTATCAGCTGCGCGGCGCCTTCAACGGCGCCATTCCGACCAACGGGCGCACCTCGCAGTTCTACTACACGCAGAACGTCGCCGGTGCCGAACTGCAGATGAACACCGACACCATGCTGTTCGGGACGCGCAACATCTTCACCTACGGCCTTTCCTTCGCCTATACGACGACGACCCGGCCGCGTGATCGCTGGCAGATCACGCTGGCGAACGGCGCGCGCACCAAGGTCGTGGCGGGCGAGACCTTTCCCAACAAGAACTTCCCCGATACCGAGACGATCCAGGCCGGCGTCTACATCCAGGACGAGATCACCGCACTCGACGGCAGGCTGAGCCTCCTGCCGGCAGTACGGCTGGACTACTACCGGCTGAGCCCCAACCCCGATCAATATTTCTGGAACTCCACCGGCGCCACGCTGAACGTGGTGCCAAGCGGCAGCACCTACATCTCGGCCTCGCCGAAGTTCGGCGCGATCTACCGCTTCTCGGATATCTATTCGTCCTACTTCCAGTACGCGACGGGCTTCCGTGCGCCGCCCTATGACAACGCCAATTTCGGCTTCACCAACACCGCTTCGTTCTACCAGATTCTGCCCAATGCCAACCTCAAGCCCGAGACGGCGAACAGCTTCGAGGTCGGCTTCCGCGCAAAGTACGCCAACGGCTCGAGCTGGCAGCTCACCGGCTTCTACAACCTCTACAACAACTTCCTGGAGACGGTGACGGTGGGCCAGGTCGGCCCGGTCACCCAGTTCCAATACGTCAACCTGACCAACGTCACGATCTGGGGCGTGGAAGCACGCGGCGAGTACCGCTTCGCGCCGGAATGGTCGGTCCTGGGCTGGACCGCCTTCGCCCAGGGCACCGATACGCGCACCGGACTTCCCGTGGATTCGGTGAGCCCGTGGGCGACGCAGGCACGTGTCCGCTATGGTTCCGACGAGGGCTTCGTGGCGCAGCTCATCGGCACGATGACGGCGCAGCACACCCAGGTCTCCAACCCGACCTATTTCCAGACGCCGGCCTACTTCAACCTCGACGCCACCGTCGGCTACGTCTTCAAGGATCACTTCAAGATCAACGCCGGCGCCTTCAACATCACCAATGCCAAGTACTGGAACTCGGCGGACGTCATCGGGCTCACATACACCAACAATCAGCTCGATCTCTACGCCCAGCCCGGTCGCTACTTCGGCGTAAATCTAACGGCACGATGGTAGTCCCGGCGGCCCTCTCTGCCGAGCGACTGCCGGCGCCATCGACACGCGCCCCACGCGTGCCGATGGCGTTGTCGCTCGTGGTGCACGGGGTTGCCGTCCTTCTGCTTTTTGCCGCCGGCGCCGCAGGCAGCATGGGATCCGAGGAACCCGCGCTGCTGGTCGAGTTGGCGCTCGTCGGTCCGACATCGGACAAGACCGATGCCGACGAACAGGCGGCCAGCGAAGCCGCGATCGAGGTCCCGCCGGCCGAGGAGCCGCCGCCGGTCGACCTCTCGATGCTGAAGCCGATCGAACTCGTGCCCGAACCGGAGCCGCCACCCGTCGATTTCTCCGAGCTGAAGCCGGTCGAACCGCCCAAACCGTCGCCCCCTCCCACGGCGCAGCAACAGCAACCAAAGCAACAGGCGGCGCCCCAGGCCAAACCAAAGGCCGCGCCGTCGCAGAACTTGGGCAGTACCGGCGCAGCCCAGCAGGCCGCAGCAGGATTCCTGCCGATGCCTGCCGTCGTCTGGGAAGGCAAGCCGCGCTATCGCTATCCGCCGACGCCGGCGGCCTATCCGCCGCGTGCCATCGACCTCAATCAGCAGGGCGAGGTGGTGTTGCGCGTGCGCCTCGATCCGGAGGGCAACGCCGTCGAGATCGTCGTGCACCGGCCGAGCGGCCATCAGCTGCTGGACCGCGCGGCCCTCGCAGCCGTGAAGAGCTGGCATTTCCTGCCGGCCATGCGCGACGGCCGGCCGGTCGCGGCCTGGGTCGAGATCCCCGTGCGCTTTCACCTGCGTTGAAATTGACAAGAGGAGATCCCATGCTCTCGTCCGCCAATGCCGATCTTGCGGCCCGCTGGAGCCGCCTGCGCGGCGAGCAGCCCGCACTCCGCATACGCGACGCCGCCACGACGCTGGGCGTCAGCGAGGCCGAGTTGGTAGCCCTCTCCGTAGGGAACAAGGGCGCAGGCACCACAGCGACGCCGCTGGCCGCCGACTGGCGCTCGATCCTGTCGGAGATGCCGAAGGTCGGCCGCGTCATGTGCCTGACGCGCAACGAGCATTGCGTGCACGAGCGGCACGGCCGTTTCGAGGACGTACAGGTGGCCGGACCGCATGGCCTGGTGCTGGGGCCCGACATCGACCTGCGCCTGTTCCTCGGAAGCTGGAAGCATGGCTTCGCCGTGCGCGAACCCTTGAAGCAGGGCGAGCGGCTCAGCCTGCAGTTCTTCGACGGATCGGGTGAGGCGGTGCACAAGATCTACGCTACCGACGAAACCGACCGGACTGCGTTCGACACCCTGATCGCGCGCCATCGCGCCGAGGCGCCAGGCGCGCTCGCCGTCGCTCCGCGCGCCGCGGAAACTGCCGATCGTCCCGATTCGGAGATCGACGTCGAAGGCCTGCGCCAGGCCTGGCGGGCGATGAAGGACACGCACGAGTTCTTCGGCATGCTGGGCAAGTTCAAGGTCGGCAGAGTCCAGGCGCTGCGGCTGGTGGGCGAGGAGTTCGCCCGCGAGTTGCCGCCGCGCGCCCTGCGCTCGGCCATGGAGGCGGCCAGCGCCGACGGCACGCCGATCATGATCTTCGTCGGCAGCGGCGGCTGCATCCAGATCCATAGCGGGCCGATCAACCGTCTGGTCGAGGTGCATGGCTGGTTCAACGTGCTCGATCCCGCTTTCAACCTCCACCTGCGCGAGGCGGGCGTGGCGCGCGTCTTCTCGGTACGCAAGCCGACCGACGATGGCGTCGTCACCTCGATCGAAGCATTCTGCAATCGCGGCCGCACGATCCTGTTGATGTTCGGCGCGCGCAAGCCCGGCCAGCCCGAGCTCGAACCCTGGCGCAGCATCGTGGCACGCATCGAGAGGCAGGCGGCATCGTGAGCCGCTCGTTCGTGAACCGCCCGTTCGCGATCGGTCGTCGGGGCGCCGCCGCCCTCGGCCTGGCGGCGCTCGTCGCATGTCCAGCACGCGCGCAGCAGAAGACACCGCGCATCGTCTCGGTCGGCAGCGCGCTCACCGAGATTTTCTACGCACTGGGTGCGGAGGACATGCTGGCCGGCGTCGACACCACCAGCCTCTATCCGCCGCAGGCAAAGTCGTTGCCGCAGGTCGGCTACATGCGCGCACTCTCGGCCGAGGGTGTGCTGTCGCTGAAACCGACGCTGATCATGGCGACCACCGGTGCCGGCCCGGCCTCCACGCTCGACCAGCTCAAGGCGACGCGCATCGACGTCGTCATCCTGCCGGATCGCCACGACTACGACAGCGTGATCAAGAAGATCGAAGCCGTCGGCAAGGCCACCGGCAAGGTCGCCGAATCCGACGCCCTGATCGCGCGCGGCCGCGCCGATATGAAGGGCCTGGCCGACCGTCTGGCGACGACGCCCAACAAGCCGCGCGTGCTGTTCCTGATGTCGATGAGCGGCGGCGCACCGCAGGCTGCCGGCCGCGACACCGCCGCGGACGGCATCATCCGCCTCGCAGGCGGCGTCAACGCCATCGACGGCTATGCCGGCTACCGTCCACTGACGCCCGAGGCGGTGATCGCCTCGCGCCCCGACTACATCCTGCTGCCGCGCCAGTCGGTCGAGAGGCTGGGCGGCGTCGACAAGGTGCTCGACCAGCCGGCGATCCGGCAGACGCCCGCCGGCCGCGCCGGCAAGCTCCTGCAGTTCGACATCCTGCTGCTGCTGGGCTTCGGCCCGCGAACGCCGCAGGCCGCGACCGAGCTCGCCGCCGCGCTCCATCCGGAGCTGGCGAAGGCGCCGTGAAGGTTTCTTTCCCCGAGCGAGCACCGCTCAGGAACGGAATGCTCGGTTGATCTCCATGACCTTCGCCTTCAAACGCCCCATCCCCCTCTTCGCGCTCGCGGCCGTCGCCAGCATTGTCGGCGGCCTGTGCATCGGCGCCTTTCCCGTCGGCTTCGCGGATCTCCTGTCCGCGCTCGCCCTTTCGACCAGGCCGATCGACGACACGACGTGGTTGGTGCTGTACGGCATACGCGCACCGCGCGTGCTGGCGGCGTTCTGCGTCGGCGCCGCGCTGGCCGCCGGCGGCGCCGCCCTGCAGAGCCTGTTCAGGAATCCCCTGGCCGATCCCGGCCTGCTCGGCGTGTCGAGCGGTGCTGCGCTGGCCGCCGTATCGGTGATCGTGCTGGGCGAGAAGGTGATGCATGTCGTGCCGCCGGACCTGCGCCCCTGGCTGCTGCCGGTGGCGGCCTTCGGCGGCGGCCTCGCAGCGACCACGATCGTCTACCGCCTCGCGGCGCGCGAAGGCATCACGCTGATCGGCACGCTCCTGCTCGCTGGCATCGCCATCAATGCATTGACCGCAGCCGGCATCGGCATGCTGGTGTTCGTGGCCGACGACCAGCAGCTTCGCACCCTGATCTTCTGGACCATGGGCGGCTTCGGAGGCGTCACCTGGGTGGCAATCATCCCGGCGCTGCTGATTCTCGCCATCGCCGTGCCGACCCTGCTGCCTGCCGCGCATCTGCTCGACGCTCTTGCGCTGGGCGAGCGCGAGGCCGGCCATGTCGGCGTCGACGTCGAAAGATTGAAGCGCCGATTGGTGACTCAGGTGGCAATGGCCGTCGGCGCGGGCGTGGCGATCTCGGGGACGGTTGGTTTCGTCGGCCTGATCGCGCCGCACATCGTGCGTCTGCTGCTCGGCCCGGCGCATCGCACCCTGCTGCCTGCCGCCGCCCTGTTTGGCGGCGCCTTCCTGGTGCTGGCCGACGCACTCGCCCGCACCATCGTCGCGCCGGCCGAGCTGCCGATCGGCGTACTGACCGCCCTGGTCGGCGGACCCTTCTTCCTCTGGCTGCTGGCCGGCCGCGCTTCTCGGGAGGGCCTATGACCACGCTGCGGGCCGAGGCGATCGAGGTGCGCGCCGGCACGAAGACGCTGATCGCCGACGTGTCGCTCGTCGTGGGGCCCGGGGAGTTTCTCGCCGTCATCGGCCCCAACGGCGCCGGCAAGAGCACGCTGCTCGGCGCCTTGGCCGGTGACAGGCTGCTGGCGCAAGGTGAGGTGCTGCTCGACGGCAAGCCGATGACACGCTGGAACAAGCGCGATCTGGCAAAACGGCGCGCCGTGCTGCCGCAGCACTCCAACGTCGCCTTCGACTTCACCGGGCTGCAAGTCGCCATGCTGGGCCTGCTCGCCCATCGTGACCGGATGTCCGAGCCGCAGATGCGCAGCCTGGCCGAACAGGCGCTTGCCGAGACCGAAGCCCTTGCCTTCGCCGACCGACCCTACACCGTGCTGTCGGGCGGCGAACGCCAGCGCGTGCAACTCGCCCGCGTCCTGGTGCAATGCGATGCCGAGCCGAGCCACCTGCCCTTCCTGCTGCTCGACGAGCCGATCGCCGGACTCGATCTTTCCCACCAACACGCCGCGCTGGCCAGCGCCCGCCGCCGCGCCGACCGTGGCCTCGGCGTGCTTGCAGTGCTGCACGATCTCAACATGGCGGCGCGCTATGCCGATCGCGTGGCAATCATGGAGCAGGGTCGCGTCACGGCATCAGGAAGCGCCAGCTCGGTTCTCGAGCCCGCTCGGCTGTCGGCAGTGTTTGCAACGCCTATCGTGCGCGTCGAAGTCGATGGCACATCGGCTTTCCTGAGTCCGGGTCGCCAGGCGTGACGCCTTCCTCGCACCTCGACTGCTGCTCAGGCACCATAATCCGCTGGAGCCCGTCGCGGACGCATGACTTTAAGGATCAGGTGGTCGAGTGACACCGGACCCGGCCCCGCCACCGCGAGATAGCCGAACATCACGAAGTAGGAGATTTCCTCGAACCCGAGCAAAGTCTGCAGCGAATCGACGTCGCCCCATTTGGCCGAGGCGATGGCCACCAGCATGATGATCATCATCGGGATGGAGACGATGCGCGCCAGCAGGCCGACCAGCAGCAGCAGGCCGCCGACGAACTCCATGCCCGAGGCGAAGGGTGTCAGGATCTCGGGAGCGGGAATGCCCCATTCACGGAAATTCTCGACCATGCGCGGCAGGAAGTTGAGCTTCTGCCAGCCGGTCCACAGGAACACCCAGCCGACGACGATACGTACGGCAAGCGGCGGCAGCCACGTGAGCCAGGCCACGACGATGCGCGGCCAATCGTAGAGGACCGTGATCAAGGCATTCATAAGCTGGCATCCTGCCCGAAGAAGGCGCGGGCGTCCGCGGCTGCGAACACCCGCTGCCGTATACAGACCGACCTACATCACCTTGCCGCCCTTGGTGGTGCAGTCCTTGGCATCGGCCGCCTCGGTGAAGCCCTGACCCTTGCAGGCGTTCTGGCCCTTGCAGGCGGAGCTGGCGCTCTTGCAGGCGCTCTGGCCCTTGCAGGCGTTCGAGCCGCCGCACTTCACGCCGGCTGCGAAAGACGTGGACGCGAAGCTCGTCGCGGCGAAGACCGAGACGGCGGTGGCGATCAGCGTACGCTTGTTCATGGAGACCCTCCTGGTTGGACGGGCCGAACGGGCCCGCATGTGGTCATTCGCAGCCTCGGGCTTCTACGTTACAGGCGCCGCGCGGATTTAATGGTGTAATGTTTCGCTCCCCGCACACGAATACGTGAAAAGAGCGCTCGTTGGCCGACCCGACCGATCTCTCCGCATTGATGCGCCGGGCAAGGCAGGGTGACGACGAGGCCTATCGACGGCTGCTCGGTCATGTCTCGCAGTGGCTGCGCGGCGTCGTGCGCCGCGGGTTGATTGCGGCGGGACGCGGCCCGGCCGACAGCGAGGATGTCGTTCAGGAGGCACTGCTCGCCATGCATTTGAAGCGCGATACCTGGGACGAGACACAGCCGATCGAGCCGTGGCTGCGCGCGATTGCACGCTACAAGCTGGTCGATCATCTGCGTCGGCGCGGCATTCACGATCACGTCGACATCGACGATTACGCCGACAGGATCGCCGTTGCCGTCGATGCCGACGTCGATGCCGCGATGGACTCGGCCGCGCTGCTGGCCGGCCTGCCCGAACGCCAGCGCCGCATCGTCGAGGAGATTTCCCTGGAAGGGCGGCGCGCCGCCGAAGTCGCGGCAAAGCTGGGCATGAGCGAGGGCGCCGTTCGCGTCACGCTTCACCGCGCGCTGAAAGCCCTGGCCGCGGCCTATCGACGAGACCGATCATGAAGACCGACAAGCTGATCGACGCCCTGGTTGCCGACGACGCGCCGCGCGGCAGGCCGTTGCGCTCAGCGCTCGCGGCAGCGCTGTTCGCCGGCGGCCTCACATCGTTTGTCCTCTTCCTTGCGGCCCTCGGCGTGCGCGCGGATATCGATCGGGCGCTCGGCACCTGGCGATTCGAGCTCAAAGTCGGGCTGGTGCTGCTGGCGTTGGCACTCGCCTTCAGCCTGTGCATCGCCGTGTCGCGGCCAGTGATGCCGAGCCACCCGGGACGCCGCCTGCTGCCGCTCGCGGCCCTCGCCATCCTGGCGATCGCGATCGAGCTTCTGATCCTGCCCAGCGCTTCCTGGGCAAGCCGGCTGGTGGGCAGCAACGCCCTGGTTTGTCTGATCGCCATTCCGACGCTGGCGATCGCACCGCTCGCCGCCGTGCTCGCTATCCTGCGCAACGGCGCTCCCGCTTCGCCGGCTCTGGCCGGCGGCGCCGCCGGGTTGCTGGCGGCTACCGCCGCCGGTGCGCTCTATGCCTTCCACTGCTTCGACGATTCGCCGCTTTTTGTCGTCACCTGGTATTCACTTGCGGCGTTGCCGGTCATCACTCTTGGCGCCGTGATCGGGCGCCGCCTGCTGCGCTGGTAGCTGCGCCTGCTCGTCCAAGGGCGCAACAGCAATATTCGCACATGTCGCGATTCACGGGACAGGCAAGAGAAGAGAGGCAGCGCAAGGAGTTAAGCGTTGATTCCGGGGCGAGAAGCGAGTTCGATTCCAGTCTTGACCTGTGGAGCCTCTCGAACGTCGATCCGCAACTTCTTCATGCTCCCCTGAACTACCGCGAATCTGTGTCCAATTCGTCATAAACCCGCCGGATTCCGTGGGCGTTATGGGGACCTAAAGCAACATCGGAAGGCCATGGGCGACCGCCCTACTCTGATCCTCACGACACGGTTGGGCGTACGGCCGCTGGGCGTACGTGGCGACGCCCTTCACAATGTGGCCGGGCAGCTGCTGGCCGTCATCCGCCGCCGGCTGGGCGAGGGACCTGCCAACCTCCTGGCTGAACCACAGTTGCGTGAGAGCGGCGACGGCATCGACTGGTACGCCGCCCGCTCGGGCGAGGTCCGGCGGTTCGCCGATCTCAGCGACAGCGAGCGAGCCGCCACCCTGGAGACGGTGGAAACCCGTCTCGCCGCGATCCGGTCGCTCGGCGGCGTGCTGAAGGAATCGACCGGCAGCGAAGAGGCGCGCCTGATCGGCCGCTCCCTCGAGCTTGCCACCACTCGACCGTCCGACGACTTCATCTTCCTGGTCGATGGCGAACCGGTGATCGCCGCCTGGGGCTACGAGGCCGATGCCGTCGCGGGCCTCGCCGCCTTCGCGCCGCCGCCGGTTCCGGCGCCTGCGCCGCTTCGGCCCCCACCGGCAGTGATGGCGAGCGCTCCCGCCGCCCTGCTGCCCGCCCGCCTTGCCTGGGCGCCGTGGCTGAGCGCGCTGCTGTTCGGCCTGCTGCTCCTGCTGCTGCTCCTCATCACCTCGTGGCTGTTGCGCGCCTGCGCTCCGGTCGATCCTTCGCTCAATATCGCCACGCTGGAGACGCCCGCTCCGCCGGCGCCCGAGCCGCCGCCGGATCCCACGCCGCTCCTCAAGGCATCGCTCGATTCGGAGCAGGCCGACCAGAACAAGCTCAAGGCCGAACTCGCAGCGCTCGAGGTCGAGCTCAAGGACAAGGTGGCGATGTGCAAGCCGATCGAGCCGCCCAAGCCGCCACCACCGCCGCCTCCCCCGCCCGTGGCCAAGGCGCCGCCGCCTCCTCCACCTCCGCCGCCGCAGCAGCAGGCCGCCGCCCCGCAGGCCCCGCCCGCGCCGCCTATCAACCGGCCGCCGCCGGGCCAGCTTCCCTGTAACTGGTCGGGCGATTCGGGCGGCGAGGGCGTCACCCGCAACCGGCACTATCTAGGCGACAGGCCGGGCTTCGTGGCGATCAACTACAACCTTTATGTGAAGCCCGACGATATCAAGGTGATGTATCGTGGCCAGAACATCGCTGGCACCGGCGGGCCGCGCAGTGGACGCGGAGGCTTCGGCTTCAACTGGAACCCGGTTCCCGGGGATTATTCGGTCGACGTCATCGTAACAGGTGAGATGTGGGGTACGCGCTGGACGTACGCCATGGTCTGCCCCCGCTGAGAAGAGAGAGTCGAGAATCCGAAATGGCCGCTGGTCCCCTTCTCGTCAGTGAACCGCTGCAGCGCTATCGCGCGCTGGGCCTGGCGGGCGATCCGGTATGGCGCGCCGCGGGGCAGCTGCGCACCGCCATCGCCCAGCGCCTGTCGCGCCGGCATGCCGACCTGCTGGCGATTCCCGAAGTCGATCCGACCGGCCAGCGCATCGACTGGTACGCTCCGTTCGAAGGCCAGTCCCGCAAGCTCGCCGAGCTCGACGATGGCGAGCGTCAGGCGATCCTGAGCGAAGTCCATCGGCTGCATGGCGAGATCACCGGCCTGGCCGATTCGATGGACGAGCCGCAGCGCTCGACCGCCGAGCGCAACTTCGCTCGCCTGCTGCGCCACGCGCTGACCGCGCCGGGCGAGGACACGCTCTACGTCGTCGACGGCAAACCCGTGATGACCTTCTGGGGCTTCTCGGCCGACGCCAACCTTCCCGGCGTCTTCCTGGCGAGCCCGCCGGTCGCGCCGCGTGCCGCCGTTCGGCCGCAGCACATCCAGGAAGCCGTGATGGCTTCTGCTCCGGCCGTCGCCGCCATCGGCACGCGATCGGTGTGGTGGCAGTGGCTGCTGCTGGCCGTGCTCCTGCTGCTGCTGCTGGCGCTGCTGGCCTGGCTGGTGCGGCCCTATCTGCCGCGCCTCGAACCGTGGCTCGAAGCGGAGGCGCGCGATCGGGCGCTGAGCCTCGCCGTGCGCCAGCCGGTCGAGCTGCAGAAGGCGCGCGCCGAAACGCTGCAGCAGGACAACGAGAACCTGCGACTGGAACTCGCCCGCCTCACCAACGAGGCGGCGCGCCGCGGCGCCGATTGCGCTGCCGCCATCGTCGTACCGGGTGGCGTCGTGGGCGGCGTCGTTGTCGCCGATTCGAATGCGCCGATCGAACGCAGCGCCGCGCCGGATGCGCCGGTGGCCGGGCTCGACGTCAACGCGGCCGACAAGGGCGCAGGCAAGGACCAGCCGCAGGGCAAGGGTCCCGACGACAAGAACGTCGACAAGGGCAACTTGAAGGGGCCCGATCCCCAAGGCCCTCAGGACAAGGGCAGCCAGGAGAAGGGCAAGGACAAGGGCGCGGCCGCCAAGGACGAGCCCAAGCCCATGACCGTTCCGCCCGAAGCCAAGCAGAAAGGCGACCTCGCATTTCTCAAGGGCGATTGGCGCTCGCGCACGGGGCTGGCCACGGCCACGGGTGAACGCGACCTCAGGCCCAACTACAATCTGGACGACAAGGGCAAGGGCAAGGTCTCCTTCGTGCAGAAGAACGGGACGACCTGCGAGGCGCCGGCCGAGGCGCGCTGGGACGGGTCGAAGCTCGTGATCGAGGAAAAAGCCAATCCCAAGTGCGCTGACGGCAAGACCTACGCCCGCAATACGGTAAACTGCGAAGTCGGCCAGGACGGCGTGGCCAAGTGCACGGGGAGTCAACCCGGTGACAAGCGCAGCTACAACGTCCAGTTCGGCCGTTGACTCTGCGTATTTGTGCAACACTTTGACCTGACATGAGCGACCTTGCCCGCCTGCCGAGCTATCCCAGCCCGACGACGCTGATCGCCCGTTCGGGCATCCAGTTCCTCGATTTCGGCTTCGACCCCGTGCGCCTGAAGGTGCGCGAATGGGGCTTCCACGACAACGCAGCCAACAAGGCCGTCGACGACCTGGTCCAGCTCGACTTCGACGAAGTGCGCGGGCAGTACGAGGTGGTCGAGAACGGCCGCCGCCGCGCCGCCGAGCCCAACCTCGTCGTCACCGCCAAGGACGCGCTGGCGCCCTTCCTGGACAAGTGGGTGCCGGTTCCCTTCCTGCAGGTGCGGCCCAACAACCAGTTCCGCGAGGGCCCGGCCGACTGGGCGCGCGTGCGCGTGGTCGATCTCGAAGCGCGCTACGGCGCGGGCTATCGCGACGAGCAGGGCCATCGCTATCGCTGTGTGCTCGCCTTCGATACCGGCCTGATCGCCGAGGCCGAGGGGCGCGCCTATCTCGCGCCCTCGCCGAAGGACGTGACGTCGGGCGCATTGTTCGCGCTGGCCCCCCAGCAGCGCGCCAACCACTGGCTGTTGCGGCAGAGCTGGATGACGCAGTGGCTCGAAGAGTTGTTCCGCGAACTGCATCCGCGCGCCACGCTCGAGGAGATCGAGGGCGACATCAAGCAGAAGCCGCAGGAAGCGGTGGCGCGCTACCTCGCCTTCCTCGGACTGCTGGCCGATGCCGTGCACTTTCCGCCGATCAAGCTCGTCGGCGACGCCGAGCGGCCGGGCCGCGGTGCCATCGAGGTCGATCTGGTGCTCGATGTCGGCAACTCGCGCACCTGCGGGCTCCTGATCGAGGCGGCGGGCGAACTCGGCGTCAACCTGAACGATTCCTACGAGCTCGCGCTGCGCGACCTCTCCCATCCCGAGATCGTGCATACCAAGCCGTTCGAATCGCGCGTCGAGTTCGCGCAGGCCTGGTTCGGCAAGAACCACCTGTCGCGGCTGGGCGGCCGCGCCGATGCCTTCGTATGGCCGACCATGACCCGCGTCGGCCCCGAGGCGACCCGCCTCGCCGCGCGGCGCCGCGGCACCGAGGGCAATACCGGCATGTCGAGCCCCAAGCGCTACCTGTGGGACGAGGAGCCGCAAGCCCGCGAATGGCGCTTCAACATCGCCTACGCCCAGGACCAGACGGCGATGCCTGCTGCGGCCGGCCCGATGGCCCAGCTGGTCAACCAGAAGGGCGAGCCGTTGCACCTGGTCGAGCCCGAGGCCGACAGCGCCGATCATCTGCCGGTGTTCGAGCCGCTTTATTCGCGCTCCTCGATCATGACCTTCGTGCTGAGCGAGGTGCTGCTGCAGGCGCTGACGCTCATGAACTCGCCGCAGCAGCGCGGCCGTCGCGCCCATGCCGAGACGCCGCGCCGGCTGCGCCGCATCGTGCTGACGCTGCCGACCGGCATGCCGCTGGCCGAGCGGCTGATCTTCCGCAAACGCGCCGAAGCCGCGCGCGACCTCGTGTGGATGATGCTGGGCTGGAAGCTCGACGATTCGGCCGCACCGGCGCCGCGCGTGCTGACCGACTGGGACGAGGCTTCCTGCACCCAGCTCGTCTATCTCTACACCGAGGTGGCGCGCAATTTCGGCGGCGATGCCCGCCGCTTCTTCCAGGTCACCGCCAAGCCGCGCGGCAAGGCGTTCGACGGCAAGCTGTCGATCGCCAGCATCGATGTCGGCGGCGGCACGACCGACCTGATCATCAACTCCTATGGCCTCGAGGGCGCCGGCACGTCCGTCACGCTTTTCCCGGAGCAGAAATTCCGCGAGGGGTTCAACGTCGCCGGCGACGACATCCTTCTGCGTGTCGTGCAGGCCCATGTCCTGCCGCCGATCGAGTCGGCGATGCGCGCCGCCGGCATCGCCAATCCTACCGATCTGATGGCCGAGCTTCTGGGCGGCGACCGCGGCGGCGAGGACGTGATCCAGCGCAACCTGCGCCAGCAGTTCGCGCTGCAGGTCGCCCATCCCATCGCGCTCGAGTTCATGCGCGCCGCGGAAGACTACGACCCGACCTCCGGCGTTGTCGCGGCCGAGCCGCGGCCCTACGAGTCGTTCTTCCCCAACGGCTCCAAGCCGTCCGAGGAAGTCATCACCTTCGTCAACGAGGCGGCACGCAAGCGCGGCGCCAAGGGTTTCGATCTCAAGGCGATGGTGTTCCCGGTCGAACTGCCGGGCATCGACAAGACGGTGCGCGCCGAGATGGGCCGCGTGCTGGCGCCCCTGGCCGAGATCGTCCATGCCTACGATTGCGACGTGCTGCTGCTGTCGGGTCGGCCCTCGCGCCTGCCGGGCATCCGCGCGCTGCTGATGGAGTTGCTGCCGCTGCCGCCCGAGCGCGTGATCTCGCTGCACGAGTATCGCGTCGGCGCCTGGTACCCCTTCCGCGATGCCCGGCTGCGCGTCGAGGATCCCAAGACGACGGTGGCGGTGGGCGCGATGATCGCGGCGCTGGCCCAGTCGCAGCTGCCGGACTTCTCCTTCCGCTCCGACCTCCTGCGCTCGCGCAGCATCGCCAAGTTCATCGGCAAGCTCGATGGCGGCGGCCGCCTGCAGCGCGAGGACCTGGTCTATCGCGACGTCGACCTCGACAATCGCGAGTACGAGCTGCCGGAGATCGCCTTCGAGTTCCGCGGGCCCATGTGGCTCGGCGCGCGACAGCTCGACCTGGTGCGCTGGCCGGCGGCGCGGCTCTATGCGCTCGAGTTCGCCAAACCGGAGTACGCCGAGCGTCACGCCCGCGAGACGCCGTTCAAGATCGCGCTGGCCCGGGTGAAGCCCAAGGACAAGGATTCGGGTGACGTCGAGCGCTTCCGCCTGCGTCAGGTGACCAACCGCGACGGCCGCGCCGTCGCACTCGATCGCTTGACGCTCCGACTGCAAACCTTGCCGCGTCGAGAGGGCTACTGGCTCGACACCGGCATGCTCAAGACCGGGTAACGCCGCAATGGATACCGTCGATCTCAAATTGGCCCAGGACTGCGAGGCGCTGGCGGTTTCCGCCAGCGAAGGCGTGGCCTGGCTGAAGGGCGCCGCTGACGAGTCTCCCACTGTGGCGCAGCAGGCGCCGTCGCTGATCAGCGAGCTGCAGAAAGTCCGCAACCAGAGCCGCAAGCTCGCGCGCGCCGCGCGGCGCCGCATGTGCGTCGGCGTGTTCGGCCCGAGCCAGGCCGGCAAGTCCTATCTCGTGTCGATCCTGGCGAGCCGCGATGGTCGGCCGATGCAGGCGCGCTTCGGCGACAAGAGCTACGACTTCCTGCGTGAGATCAATCCCCCGGGCAATCGCGAATCGACCGGCCTGGTGACACGCTTCGGCCTCGGCCTCAGCGCCGGCGACAAGGAATTTCCGGTCCGCGTGCGGCTGCTGACGCAGACCGACATCGTGAAGATCCTGGGCAACTCGTTCCTGCTCGATTTCGATCATCAGAAGGCGGCGTTCGAACGGCCTGATGGCGCCGCGATCCGCAAGCGCCTCGCCGAGCTGCGCGCCAAGGCCGCAGCGCAGCCCTACGGCGACCTCGATTCCGACGACGTTCTGGACCTGATCGAATACTTCGACACCTTCTTCGCCGGCGTCACCGCCGAGCTGCGTACCGACTACTGGCGCGAGGCGATCGACCTCGCGCCGCGCCTGTCGGGCCACGACCGCGCCCGGCTGTGGTCGGTGCTGTGGTACGACTTCCAGCCCTTCACCGACCTCTATCTCACGCTCTACGACGGCCTGCAGAAGCTTTCCTTCGCCGCCGAGGCGTCGCTCGGGATGGACGCGCTGATCCCGCGCGAGAAGAGCATCGTCGACGTGCTGACACTCGACAAGCTTGGCGCCGATGACGCCGACACCCTGCTGGTGCGTCCCAAGCATGCCGACGGCCGCGCGCTGCCCGACGCCGAGCTTCCGCGCTCGCTGATCTGCGCCCTGACCGCCGAGCTTTCGGTCGCCATCGCCGAGAAACCGTGGGACTTCTTCGATCACACCGACCTCCTCGACTTCCCCGGCGCGCGCTCGCGCCTGAAGCTCGCCAACCTCGCCGACGTCGCCAAGGCCAAGGGCGTGGCCGAGGGCGCCAACCCGCTGCGTGAGCTGCTGCTGCGCGGCAAGGTCGCCTATCTCTTCCAGCGCTACTCGGCCGAGCGCGAGCTTTCGGCCATCCTGCTCTGCATCCCCGACGGCAACCAGGAGGTCCGCGACCTCTCCGACATGATGTCGGCATGGATCGACCAGACGATCGGCGCCACGCCGGCCGACCGCGCCAAGCAGAAGAATGCGCTGTTCCTGGTCCTCACCAAGATGGACCGCGAGTTCGAGCAGAAGGCGGGCGAGACCGAGGAATCGAGGAAGCTGCGCTGGTCGGCCCGACTCAACAACTCGCTGATCAACAATTTCCGCGGCGAGTGGCCGGCCAACTGGGACGGCAAACCGTTCGACAACAGCTTCTGGCTCAGGAACCCGACCGTCATCGACGAGCGGCTGATGGACTATGTCGACGGCCGCGAGCATGGCATCGCCGAGACCTTCGCCGAGCGGGCGCGCGAGCTGCGCGGCCATTTCGTCGCCAATGCCGAGGTGCGCCGCCACTTCGCCGATCCGGCGCGCGCCTGGGACGAAGCCTTCAAGGCCAATGACGGTGGCGTGTCGTATCTCGTGAAGAGCCTGATCCCGGTATGCGATCCGGCGATCAAGCGCGCCCAGGTGCGCGGCCAGCTCGAAGTGCAGATCCATCGCCTGGTCGACCGGCTGGCGGGCTTCCACAGCGCCGCCGACGGCGATTCCCGCGCCAAGAAGCGCGACCTGGTGCATACCGTGCTGCGCGGGTTGGCGAGCTGCATCCAGCAGCAGCTTTTCGGCGAGCTGATGGCGGCCCTTCAGGTCGCCGACTCGGCATTGCGCGAGATCTACTTCCGCATCTCCACCGCGCGTGCCTCCGACGAGGCCAACGGCCGCAACGGCAAGCCGCCGACCCAGGTCGCGCAGTCGACTGGCGCCGCCGTCGATCTCAGCGCGATCTTCGCCGACGTCTTCGGCGAGGAGGCCGGCCGCTCGGCGCCGCCGTCTGGCGTGCTCGAGGACCGCGCCGAGCGCTTCGCACGCGAGGCAGCCGACTATTGGCTCGAGAACATGCGGCGTGTCGGCGCCGACGAGAAGGCGTTGTCGCATTTCGGCGTCGACCGCCAGCATCTCGGCTGGCTGATCGACGAGCTGATCGTCGGCGCTCATCGCCTGAAGCTCATCGACCAGCTGAGCCACGAGGTGCGCGAGCTAGAGAACGCGGCCAACGCCAAGTGGGAGGAGATCGCCGAGCGTCAGGTGCGCACCGCCTCCTCGGCGTTGAACGGCTATGTCAGCGCGCTGGGCTTCGACCATCTGCCGCTCGACCAGCGGCCCGGCCTGCCGCCGCACGCGCCGACCCGGCGCGTATTCGAGGGGCCGGCGGTGGTGAACGGCATGCCGCAGCTTCTGGAAAACCCGCAGCCGATCTACGCCGACTACTGCAAGGACTGGATGCGCGCCTTCCTGCAGCTCGCCATGGACAATGTCGGCTACGAAGGCGGCCGCGAAATCTCGCCGGAACAGAACGACCGGCTGGGCGCCATTTTGCGCGCTGTGCCCGCCTAGTCCTTCACCATGCCCGTCCGCGCTTCCGTCCAAGCCTTGCCCGAGCCGGGTCATGCGATCCTGCGCGTAAGCGAGCTCGACGCCGCGCCCGACGGACTCGCGCTGTCGATCCAGCGCCAGCAGGGACCCGATTCGCATCTCGCCGACGACGGCTGGCGGCGCACCGAGGCCTGGCTGTTGCCCGATCGTGTCGAGCGCCGCCGCGATAGCCTGGAGTTCCATCTCGGTCCCGAGATCTGCGATCGCCTGGCCGGCATCGCCACCGTGCGCGTGCGCGTGAAAGAACCCGACATCGGCGTCGTCGGCACGACCGTCGTCGCCTGGCCCGCCATGCTGACCTCGGGCGCGCTCGACCCGTCGCACCGCCTGGACGACGAGACGGTACGCCTGCGCCGCGCTCAGAAGGCCGCTCCTGCGCCCGAGCCGCCACCAGCCGAGCCTGAACCGGCTCCCGAACCGCCGGCCCCGTCCTTCACGCCGCCGCCGCGACCCGAACTTCGCGCTTCGCGTGCGCTCGATCCGAAACCGGAGCCCACGAACCGCACCGGCTGGTTGATCGCAGCGCTGGTGCTCGTCGCCATCGCAGGCGGCGGGTATCACGTCTACACGACCTACTTCCAGACGCCCGAGCCGGTGGTCGCGGCAGCACCCCCGGCAGCAAGACCGCCACCCGCTGCGGTGCCTTCGGCGAGCACGCCGGGCAAATCAGTACGCGACGTCGTCGGCGAATATCTTTCGACCAGGCCCACCCCCGAGGCGATGCTGGCGAAGGCGCGCGACCACGCCAAGGCCGGCGAGATGGGAGCCGCCTTCCTGGTGTTCCGCCGCGCCGCCGAGACCGGCAACGTGTCGGCCCAGGTCGAGTTCGCCCAGTTCTACGATCCGCTGACGACGCCACCCAAGGCAGGCTTCACGTCCGATGCAGCGCGCGCTGCGGAGTGGTACGAACGCGCCGCGCTCGCAGGGTCGGCCGAGGCACAGCGCAGGCTCGGCCTGCTGCTGGCCAGGGGAGGCGCCAACCTGCCGGTCGACGCCGCCAAGGCAAAGGGCTGGCTGCAGCAGGCAGCGGCGCAGAACGACGCCGATGCCAAGAAGGTGCTCGAGACCCTGCCGAAGTAGGTCAGATCGCCATGCGCTGATGCAGGTCGATCATGATCCAGAGGCTGCCGCCCACCATCAGGAAGATCAGGATGGCAGTGAAGGAGATCGCCAGCAGGTTCTCCTTGGGCGTCGTCGTGAAGTTGACGTGCAGGAAGAAGTGCAGGTGCACCAGGATCTGCAGCACCGCGGCTGCGGCGATGATCCACATGATGCGCGAGGGCGGAAGGGCGTGGGTGTAGACCAGCCAGAACGGAACCGCCGTCAGGATGACGGCCAGCACGAAGCCGATCAGGTAGGAAGCAAGACCGTGCCGTTCCATCACAGCAATCCCGGAAGGTAGACGACGGAGAAGATGCCGACCCAGGCGATGTCGAGGAAGTGCCAGAACAGGCCGAGCCGGAACAGGCGCGAGGTCACCGGCAGGCTGAGCCCTTTGATCGCAACCTGCGCGCCCAGGATCAGGATCCAGATCAGGCCAACGCTGACATGGGTGCCGTGCGTGCCGACCAGGGTGAAGAAGGCGGACAGGAAGCCGCTGCGGTCGGGCCCGGCGCCGATGCGGATCATGCCCAGGAACTCGCGGATCTCGAGGAAGATGAACCCCGCGCCCAGCAGGAAGGTGACGGCAAGCCAGCCCAGCACCGCAGCGCGGTTGCCCGCCCGCGACGACAGGGAGGCGAAGCCGAACGTCATGCTGCTGATCAGCAGCAGCGCCGTCTCGAGCGCGGCATTGTCGAGGCTGAAGAGTTGCTTGCCAGCCGGCCCGCCCGCCGTATTGCCGACCATTATCCCGTAGGTCATGAACAGCAAAGCGAAGATGATGGCGTCGCCCATCAGGTAGAGCCAGAAGCCCAGCTCGCGCTGCGCATGGATCTCCGACGCCTCGGAATGCGGATGGCCGGGAACGGCGGCCACGTTGGCGTTCATGAGCGCGCCGCCTTCGCCGCCTCGAGTTCGCGGTAGCGTGCCTTCTCCAGACGCTCGACCTCTTCGGCGACCAGGACGTACTCGGTTTCGTCGTCCGACGAGCGCCAGATCATGGTGGCCCACATGGCGAGCCCGCACAGGATCGCCAGCCACCAGATCCACCACACCATGGCGAAGCCGAACACGAAGGAGAGCCCGCCCATGATGACGCCGGCCGGCGAGTTCTTCGGGATTTCTATGTCCTCGTACCTTGCAGGCGGCGCGTACCTGGTGCCGCGCTCCTTCATGTCGAGCAGCGGCTCGCGGTCGCGTACCTCGGGGAGCACGGCGAAATTGTAGACCGGCGGCGGTGAGGAGGTCGCCCATTCGAGGGTCCGTCCGTCATAGGGATCGCCGGTCACGTCCAGGTTGCGCTTGCGGTCGCGGATCGAGACGATGACCTGCATGATGAGGCAGGCGATGCCGATCATGATCAGCACGGCGCCCATCGAGGCTGCGACCAGCAAGGGCTGCCAGGTCGGATCGTTGTACTGCTCCATGCGCCGCGGCATGCCCATCAGACCGAGCACGTAGAGCGGCATGAAGGCGAGCAGGAAGCCGATGATCCAGAACCAGAAGGCCGCGATTCCCCACGGCTCGTTCATCGTGAAGCCGAAGGCCTTGGGGAACCAGTACATGTAGCCGGCGAGGTAACCGAACAGCACTCCGGGAATGATCATGTTGTGGAAGTGCGCGACCAGGAAGGTCGTGTTGTGCACCAGGAAGTCGACGGGCGGCACCGCCAGCAGCACGCCCGTCATGCCGCCGATCACGAAAGTGGTGATGAAGCCCACCGTCCACAGCATCGAGGGATGGAAGGTGATGCGGCCGCGATACATGGTAAGCAGCCAGTTGAACACCTTCACGCCCGTGGGCACCGCGATCACCATGGTCGTGATGCCGAAGAAGGCGTTGACGTTGGCGCTGGAGCCCATGGTGAAGAAGTGGTGCAGCCAGACGGTGAAGCTGAGAAGGGCGATTGCCGCCGTGGCATAGACCAGCGATTCGTAACCGAACAGCCGCTTGCGGGAGAAGGTCGCGACGACTTCCGAGAAAATGCCGAACGCCGGCAGGATCAGGACGTAGACCTCCGGATGGCCCCAGATCCAGAACAGGTTGGCGTAGTTCATCATGTTGCCGCCCAGCTCATTGGTGAAGAAGTGCATGCCGAGCAGGCGATCGAGCGCCAGCAGGCCGCACGCCACCGTGAGTGCCGGGAAGGCAAAGGCCATCAGGACGGAGGTGCAGAGCGCCGTCCACACGAACGGCGTCATGCGCATCAGGGTCATGCCCGGAGCGCGCCGCTTGATGATGGTGACGATGAAGTTGATGCCCGACAGGGTCGAGCCGACGCCGCTGATCAGGAGCGCCCAGATCCAGTAGTCGGTGCCGACGCCCGGGCTGTACTGGATGCCCGAGTACGGCGGATAGCCCGTCCAGCCGGCGGTCGAGAACTTGCCGATCACCAGCGAGATCATGACCAGGCCGGCGCCCGAGGCGGCGAGCCACAGGCTGAGCGAATTCAGGAACGGGAAGGCGACGTCGCGCGTGCCGATCTGCAAGGGCACGGCGATGTTCAACAGGCCCGTCATGAACGGCATGGCCATGAAGAAGATCATGATCGTGCCGTGCGAGCTGAAGATCTGGTCGAAATGCTCGGGCGGCAGGTAGCCACCGTTGTTCAGCGCCATGGCCTGCTGGGCCCGCATCATGATGGCGTCGACGAAGCCGCGCAGCAGCATGATCAGCGCCAGGATGACGTACATGGCGCCGATCCGCTTGTGGTCGACGCTGGTCAGCCACTCCTTCCACAGATAGACCCAGCCCTTGAGCCAGGTGATGATGATGGCCGTCAGGAGCGCGCCGCCCACCACCATCGCCGCACCGGTGGCGGCAATGGCGCTGTATAGCGGCAGGGCCTCGATGGTGAGTCTTCCGAACATGCTATCTCCGCGCCGGCGCGGTCGGCGCCTGGCCGTGCGCCTGATGGCCGCCCGTGTACCGGTCGATGATGGCGTCGAATAGCTTGGGCTCGACGGCCGAGTAGTAGGTGACGGGGTTGAGCCGGCTGCGCTCAGCGAGCTTGGCGTAGGTCGGCGGATCGAGCTTGGCCGGTGCCTGCCTGGCCTTCGCCACCCAGGCGTCGAAGTCGGCCTGGCTCATCGCCACGACCTCGAAGAACTGGTCGGAGAAGCCGCCGCCCGAATACTGCGTGTTGCGGCCAACGAACTTGCCGGGCTGGTCGGCCAGGATCTGCAGCCGGGTCCGCATGCCGGCCATGGCATAGATCTGACCGGCCAGCGCCGGCACGTAGAAGGAGTTCATCACCGTGTCGGAGGTGATGCTCAGGCTGACCGGCCGGCCGGCCGGAATGGCGAGCTGATTCACCGAAGCCACGCCCTGCTCGGGATAGATGAACAGCCACTTCCAATCCTGGGCCACGACCTGGACATCGAACGGCGGCGTATTGGAAGCGATCTCGCGATAGGGATCGAGCTTGTGCGTGCTGCGCCACAGCAGCACGGCTACGGCGATGACGATCAGCGCCGGGACCAGCCAGACGACGGCGTCGACCTTGGTCGAGTAAGCCCAGGTGGGCTCATAGCGCGCATTGCGACCCGCGCGATAACGCCAAGCGAACCACAGCGCCATGAAAATGACCGGAACGACCACGATCATCATGACCGTGAAGGCGTCGATCATCAGCCCGCGCTCGGCAGCGGCGATCGGCCCTTTGGGGTTGAGGACTACCAAGCGATCGCATCCGGCGGCCAGCAGGGCCAGCACCGCGATCGCCACGCAACGTACTCCGACGAGTGCCTGCTTCACGCCCCCGCTCGCACCGATGATTAAGCAGCGGGGTTAGATTGAAGCTACGTCCTGTGTTGGGCAAATGAATCTTTTGCCCGCTCACGCACAGCTGTCGGCCCGCCAATCGAATGGTGTCTTGGCGCCGCGCAGGAATGCCGCCAGCCACGAACTGCCCAGGGCATAGTTCGCCTTGGTCGTTTGCCGGCTGGTGACGATGTAGGTGTTGATGCCGACCACACGGCCGCAGGAGTCGATCAGCGGTCCACCCGAGTTGCCGGCCGAGATGTCGGCCGAATGCAGCACCATCGGCGTGTCGCGCTCCCTGTTCTGCACCGCGCTCACCGTGCCTTTGGTCAGCACGACCTCGGGCGCGGCCTTGAGGTCGCCCGCCACCAGGCGCCGGAGATTGCGGTCCTGGGCGATGGCAATCGACGGATAGCCGGCCGAGACGACTTCGCTCAACGCCACCGGCTCGACCGCCAGCGGCAGAGGTCGCACGCTGCCCGCCGGAACGTCGTCGACCTTGATCACGGCATAGTCGGCCTCGGTCCCCTGCCCGGTCTGCGATGTCGCGACGACGGTGCCGATGTAACCGGTCTTGAGGTGCTTGCTCAGGATCAGAGCCTCGCTGCCGGGTGCGGCGCGACCGACGACATGGTGGTTGGTCACCACGTAGTTGGGGGCAACAAAAAAGCCGGAGCCGCTATCGCCTCCGGCTGACACCACCAGGACGGTGGCTTGCTCGATGGCTTGGCCCAGGCTCGCCGGCGTCATCTTGGCGGCCTTGCCACCGGCCTGTGGCAGATCGATCGACGCCGCGGCAGGTGTGACCTTTGCCTGGCCGGGTGCGGCGCCAGGCGTCGCCTCGGTCTTGCGCTCGGGCAACGCGCCCGCCGGCGCCGGCGAGGTGGGTCCGCCCTTGCCCAGCGGGTCCTTGACGGTACAGACGTCGGCCTTCAGCCGCTCCTTGAGGAGCGCGATCTGGTCTTCGATCTGCTTGTTGGCGGCCTTCTGCTTCTCGATCTGCTCTTCCAGCGCCTTGACCTGTGCCTGGTCAGGTCCCGGCGGGGCGGGCGGCGGCGGCGGCGCGGGCAACTGCACCGCGACATTCACGATCGGGCGATAGAACAGGTACCAGCCGAGCGCCAGCCCGGCAGCCAGCAGCAGGAAGCCACCGACCAGGCCGCCCAGAATCAGCGGCCAGCGGGATTTCGGACGTTCTTCAGGCGACGGCGCGTTCTCGGCCATGGATCGAAGTGGGCTCCCGGGAAAGGCGGCAGTCAATACTGCCTGGACGGCGGAATTTGGGCACCGCGGAGCCTCTTGCATGGCCTGCCGAGCGATATATGTGTATATGCACATACTGGCCGACAGCCTCGACCCGCCGCAGCGTGGCGTCTAGGGTCGGCGTCAGAAGCGAAGGAGGATTGCATGACGGCCTGCATCGTCGGTTGGTCCCACGGCAAGTTCGGCAAGCTGGACGGCGAGACCAGCGAATCGCTGATCGTCAAGGCGGCGACCGAGGCCATCGCCCACGCCGGCATAGAGCCCAAGGACGTCGACGTCATCTATGTCGGAAACATGAATGGCGGCTTCGTGCGCCAGGAATTCCATTCGTCGCTGGCGCTGCAGGCCCATCCCGACTTGCGCTTCAAGCCGTCGACGCGCGTTGAGAACGCCTGCGCCACAGGCTCGGCCGCGATCCACATGGGCCTGAACACACTGGCCGCCGGCAAGGCGCGCTTCGTGCTGGTGGTCGGCGTCGAGAAGATGACCGAGCTCAACTCGGCCCAGGCCGGCGACGTCCTGATCAAGGCCTCGTACGTGGCCGAAGAGGCCAACATCGAGGCGGGCTTCGCCGGCATCTTCGGCAAGATCACCTCGGCCTACTTCCAGCGCTATGGCGACAAATCCGATGCGCTCGCCAAGATCGCGGTCAAGGCGCACAAGAACGGTGCCAAGAACCCGTTCGCGCATTTCCAGAAGGAATTCGCCTACGACTTCTGCCGCAATCCCTCGGACAAGAACCCGTTCGTCGCGGGGCCGCTGAAGCGAACCGACTGTTCGCCCGTGACCGACGGCGCGGCGGCGGTGATCCTGACCGACGTCACGACGGCTCTCGGCATGAAGCAGGCGATCGCCTTCCGCGCCGCCGAGCAGGTCAACGACTACCTGCCCATGAGCCGGCGCGACATCATAAAGTTCGAGGGCCCTGCCCTCGCCTGGAAGAAGGCGCTGGCTTCGGCGCACCTCGATCTGCTCGATCTCTCGCTCGTCGAGAGCCATGACTGCTTCACCTCGGCCGAGCTGATCGAATACGAGGCGATGGGGCTCACGGCGCCGGGCGAAGGCGAACGCGCCATCCATGAAGGTTGGGTCGAGCGTGACGGCAAGCTGCCGGTCAATGTTTCGGGCGGCCTCAAGGCCAAGGGCCATCCGGTCGGCGCCACCGGTGTCAGCATGCACGTGATGACGGCGATGCAGCTCTCGGGTACGGCGCCGGGCGCGCTGCAGCTGCCCAAGGCGAAGATCGGCGGAGTGTTCAATATGGGCGGCGCTGCCGTCGCGAACTACGTGAGCATCCTCGAGCCGCTGCGCTGATCGCGCGTCGAGGTCAACGGGGAACCGGTGCGCGAGGTCGGACGTCAAGAGAGCGACGTCATTCTGGGCGCCATGCGTCAGGTGGCGCTCGCCGGTGGCCATGCCATCACCTACGCCGACACCGCGAGCGTGCTGGCGGCTGCGCGCTATCTGCTGCGTCGTCGCGACCTTTCGGACATCGGGACACTGCCGGCCGTGGCGCCGGCTGATCTCGTCGCCACCCTGCGCGGCAATCCGGAGCTGGCGCGCGAGGCGGTGAAGTACCTCGCCATCATGACGCTGGTCGATGGCGAGCTCGATCACCACAAGCTTGCGCGCGTGCTCGAATATTCGCGCGCCCTCGACATCGAAGCCGACTACCTCACCGAACTCGTCGAGGCAGCGTCCGGCCATCTCGCGTGGGCGACGGCCGACATGTGGCGCAGGAATTTCGACAGCGTGCTAAGCCAGTCGTCGGAGGGTCTCGATCCGAACGCGTGGATCAGGCCCTATGCCGGCCCTAACGCCGACCTTGCGCTCGTGGTCCGCTACGAAGCCTTGGGCAAGCTGCCGCAGAACACCTTCGGCAAGGCCTTGTGGGACTTCGACAAGGCGAACGGCTACCCGTTCCCCGGCAACCCCGAAGCGCTGAACGCGAGCTTCGGCACGCCGCATGATTCCACGCACGTGGTCGCGGGCTACGACACCAGCGCGCGCGGCGAGCTTCTCGTGTCGACCTTCACCGCCGGCATGCATCCGATCAATCCGATGAGCGGTCATATCCTGCCGGTCATCTTCTTCTTCCATCTGGGAGAGCAGATGAACGATGTCGGCCATGCCGGCACGGGTGGCCTCGATCCCAACGAGTTCTGGCACGCCTGGGCGCGCGGCGCCGAAATGACCGCCGATATCTTCGACCCCGAGTGGAACGTCTGGGACTGGGTCGAGCACGATCTCGAGGAACTGCGGCGTGACTGGAACGTCACGCCGGCCGGCCGGCAAGGCTGACGATCACCCCTTGCCGCCGGGCTTGCCGCGGTCGCGGCCGAACATCGACTGTCCGGCGGCGGCCTGCTTCTCCCGGGTCGCGGGGTCGGCCTTCACATCCTTGCGATAGAGGTGCCAGGCAAAGCCGCCGACACCCACCATCGCGACGAACACCAAGGCTTCGTAAAGTGACATTGCCGGCCGTCAGACCACCGGGCTCGCGCCGCCGTCGACGTTGATCGCGACGCCGGTGATGAACGAGCCGGCATCCGAGCACAGGAAGCAGGCCATCCGCGCGAACTCCTCCGCCTTGCCCATGCGGCCGAGCGGGATGCGGCCCTTCGCCATGCCCGCCAGGAATTCCTCGTAGGTCTTGCCCTCGCCCGCCGCAGTCTTGTGGCGGCGCGCCCACTGGTCGCTCTCGATCAGGCCGACCAGCATGGCGTTGACCAGCACGCCATGCGGCGCGTTCTCGTGGCTGAGCGCCTTGGTCAGCGCCATGCCGGCGGCGCGGCTGACGCTGGTCGGCGCGGAATTGCCGTTGGGCGCCTTGGCGCCGATGTTCAGCACGTTGACGATGCGGCCCCATTTGCGCTGGCGCATGCCGGGCAGCACGGCGCGTATGGTGCGGATGGCAGCGAACAGCTTCAGGTCGAGATCGCCCTGCCAATCCTCGTCGGTCACCGTCTCGAACGGCTTGGCGTGGCTGATACCGGCGTTGTTCACCAGGATGTCGACCTTGCCGAACTCGGCCTCGATCTTCTTGAAGGTGTCGGCGATCGGCTGCGCCTTGGACACGTCGCAGGAATAGGCCTCGATCTTGGCGTTGGTCTTGCCGGCTGCCTTGGCGACCTCGGCCTTGGCCGCAGCCAGGGCATCGGCCTTGCGCGCCAGAAGCGCCACCGAGGCGCCCGACGCTGCGAATTCCTTGGCCATCGCCAGGCCAAGGCCCGTGCTCGCGCCGGTGATTGCCGCCACGCGGCCGTCCATACGTACGTCCATCTCGTCCTCCCCATTCCACGGAAGGCCGACACCTTATCGTCCGCGGCGGCGGAGTCGAGACGTTACGACGAATGGGGCGTCGTAAACTGCGCGGCGTATTCCGCCGTCGGCGGGATCGGCTTTATGACGTCGATCGCAACGCCGTTGGGATCCTCGGTGATGAAATGCCGCTGGCCGAACGGCTCGTCCCGCAGGGTGACATGGATTTTCAGCCCGGCCGACACCGCCTTCCGATATTCGGCGTCGACGTCCTCGACCTCGAGGTTGACCAGCAGGCCCGCCGCCTTGCGCTGGAACGGCGCCGGCAGCGAATCGTGGCGGTAGTCGAGAATGGCGAGATTGGCCGACGGCGCGACCTTCGACGTGAGATGGACATACCAGTCGGACTGGAAGGCCGGCGTGAACTGGAAGTGGCGCTGCCAGAAGGCAGCGGTGCCGGCTACGTCGTCGGTGCAGAGGACTGTGTAGAACTGGTTCAGTTGCAATTGCCCATCCCTCCTCATCGCTTTACATACCGTCAGTATGTAATGTGCTATTTAGATACAGGTTGTATGTATGTCAAGACCTCGGACCCAGGCTGCCCGTACGCAAGCCGAACGCCTGGCCGTCACCCGCGCCGCGCTGCTCAAGGCGGCGCGAACGATTTTCGCTGAACAAGGTTACGCGGCCGCGGCCACCGAGGAGATCGTGCGGCGCGCCAAGGTCACGCGCGGCGCGCTCTACCACCACTTCGTGGACAAGCGCGCGCTGTTCGACGCCGTGGCGAGCGACGTGGCGCGCGAGATCGCCGACAGGATCGAGGCTGCAACCCCGATGGACGATCCCTTGAAGGCCCTGGTCGTCGGCACTGGCGCCTTCCTCGACGCCTGCCTCGACCCAGCGGTGCGCCGCATCTATCTGATCGACGCACCCGCCGTGCTGGGCTGGCACCGCTGGCGCGAGATCGATGCGCCGCACGGCGTCCGGTCGCTGCGCGAGGGCGTGACGGCGATGCTGGCCGCGCATCCGGTCGATGGTCTCGCGGTCGAGCCCGCGACTTTCCTTCTGGCGGGCGCATTCAACGAAGCTGCCCTCTGGGTCGCCGAAGCCAAGGACGAGAAGGCGGCGCGGCGCGAGATGGATCGCTCGCTTGCGCTGCTCATCGAGCGGCTGTTCGTGCAGCCTGCCGGCTCTGCTCGATCGCCACGAGCACGCGCTCGGGCGTAGCCGGCGCGTCGAGGCGCACGGCGTGCCTGTGACCCTCGACGGCGGCAATCGCATCCTTGAGCGCGGTCCACACCGCGGTCGCCAGCAGCAGCGGCGGCTCGCCGACGGCCTTGGAGCGGAAGATCGTGGCTTCACGCGAGGGCGCGTTCTCCAGCATCTTCACATTGAAGATCGCGGGCACGTCGCGGCTGCCGGGGATCTTGTAGGTCGAGGGCCCAGTGGTGCGGAGCCGACCCTGCTTGTCCCACCACAATTCCTCGCAGGTCAGCCAGCCCTGACCCTGCACGAAGGCGCCCTCGATCTGGCCGAGGTCGATCGCGGGATTGAGCGAGGCCCCGCAATCCTGCACCAGGTCGGCGCGCAGCACGCGGCTCTCGCCCGTGAGCGTATCGATCGCCACCTCGGCCATGGCGGCGCCGAACGAGAAGTAGAAGAACGGGTGCCCGCGCATCGCCACTCCGTCCCAATGGATCCTGGGCGTCTTGTAGTAGCCGGTCGAGGACAGTGGGATGCGGCCCATGTAGCAGAGCTTCGCCATCTCGCCGAAGCTCAACACCTGGTTGCTGCCGGGCTTGGCGATGCGGACGTTGCCGTCGGCGAACTCGATGTCGTCGGCGGCGACGCCGAAATGCCCGGCGGCGAAAGCGACCATGCGCTGCCGAATGGTGTTGGCCGCATCCCACGCCGCCCAGCCGTTGAGGTCCGAACCGGTCGAGGCCGCGGTCGGCGAGGTGTTTGGCACCTCGGCGGTCGAGGTCGCGGACGGCCGGATGCGGTCGATGTCGACCTTGAAGACCTCGGCCACGACCTGCGCCACCTTGATGAACAGCCCCTGCCCCATCTCGGTGCCGCCGTGGTTCAGGCGGATCGAGCCGTCGGTGTAGACATGCACCAGCGCGCCCGCCTGGTTGAGATGCGGGAGGTTGAAGGAGATGCCGAACTTCAGCGGGAAAAGACCAAGCCCGCGCTTCAACACCGGATTGGTCTTGTTGAAGGCGTCGACCTCGGCACGCCGGCGCTGCCATTCGCCAAGTTGCTTCACCTCGGCCCAGCAGCGCGGCAGATGGTTCTCCTCGATCTTCTGGCCGTAAGGCGTCTCGTCACCGGCCGGGCCGTAGAAGTTGGCCGCGCGGACCTCGTTGGCGTCGCGACCGAGCTGATGGGCGATGCGGTCGATCGCGTCTTCCATCACCAGCACGCCCTGCGGCCCGCCGAAGCCGCGGAACGCCGTGTTCGACTGCTTGTTGGTGCGGCAGGAATAACCGACGGCGCGGACGTGCGGTATCCAGTAGGCGTTGTCGACATGGGTTAGCGCGCGCGCCACAACGCCCGGAGTCATGTCGAGACTCCAGCCGGCGTCAGCGGCCAGCACAGCGTCGAGCGCCAGAACGTGGCCTTCGTCGTCGTAGCCCACCGTGTAGCGATAGTCGAAGCCGTGGCGTTTGCCCGTGGCGATGATGTCGATCTCGCGCGGCAGGCGCAGCTTCACCGGTTTGGCCGTGCGGGCAGCAGCCAATGCGGCGGCAGCGGCGACCCACGAGGCATTGCTCTCCTTGCCACCGAACCCGCCGCCGAGGCGGCGCACCATCGTGGTCACACGGTTGTAGTCGCAGCCCAGCACTTGGGCACAGACATGCTGGACCTCGGTCGGATGCTGGGTCGAGGAGTGGACGACGAGATCACCGTCCTCGCCCGGCAGGGCGAAGGCGATCTGGCCTTCGAGGTAGAAATGCTCCTGGCCGCCGACGCTGAACTCGGCCGTGAGCACGTGCGGCGCCGTCTTCAGTGCCGTGTCGGGATCGCCGCGCAGGATGGTCGACGGCGCCTGGACATAGGCCTGCAGTGCGAGCGCCGTCTGGATGTCGAGGATCGCCTCGGTAGGTTCGATGTCGGGCTTCACGCGCTCGGCGGCGGCGCGCGCGGCGTCGAGCGAATGAGCGACCACCATGGCCAGCGGCTGGCCGGCGTGCTCGACCTTGTCCTCGGCAAACAATGGTTCTTCCTTGCCGGGGGCAGCGATGTTGTTGCGGCCGGGGATGTCACTCGCCGCCAGCACGGCGACCACGCCAGGCCAAGATGCTGCCGGCGACAGGTCGAGTTTCCTGAGGTGCCCACTGGCGATCGGACTGAGAACGAGCGCGGCATGCAACGTGCCGGGCGGCTCGGCAATGTCATCGATATAGAGCGCCTGGCCGGTGACGTGCTTCAGCGCGCTGTCGTGCCGGTGCGCGGTATGGATCCGGCCCTTCATAGCGCCTCGACTTCCACGGCCTGCCCCGGCGAGGTGACGCGCAGCTCGAGACGGCGCAGCAGGTTCTTCGCGGCCTGCAGTCGATAGGCCGCGCTGCCCCGCCAATCGTCGATCGGCTCGAACTCGCTTTCGACGGCCGCGATGGCGGCAGCAAAGCCCTCCTTCTTGAGCGCCCCCTCGACAGCCGTCGCACGCTTCGGAGTCGCGGCCATGCCGCCGAAGGCAATGCGGGCGTCCTCGACGCGGCCAGACTTGATCTTCAAGCGATAGCCGGCCGCTACGGTAGAGATGTCCTGATCGCGACGCTTCGAGAGCTTGTCACAAAAGAACACTTCGCCCTGCCACAGCTTCGGGATCACGATGCTTTCGATCACTTCGTCGGCCGCAAGTGCGGTCTTGCGGTAGTCGAGGAAGAATTCCTCCAGCAGCAGTTCTCGCGCGCCGCGTGTCGACGCGAGCCTTAGCCTGGCCTCGAGCGCGATCAGCACCGGCGGCATGTCGCCGATCGGCGAGGCCGTGCCGATATTGCCGCCCAGCGTCCCCATTGTACGTATCTGCCGCGAGCCCAGCCGCGCGAGATAGGTCCTGAGCGCAGGATAGCTCGCCGTCAGCACCGGCGTGGCTTGCGCATAGCTTGCGGCTGCGCCGATCGTGACCTGCTCGTCGGTTTCGCCGACCGCGGTCAGCTCGGGAACATGCGCGACATGGATCAGCGAGACCGGCGGCTTGCGCGCCCGGCTGGCCAGCAAGCCGAGATCCGTGGCGCCGGCCAGCAGCAGCGCTTCAGGGTGTCCGGCGCGCAAGGCCAACAGCTCGGCAAGCGAGCGCGGGGCGTGAAAGCGGCCATCGAAGCTCGCCGAGCCGGCACGCCTCGGCAGCGGCGGCGGCGCCTCGACGGCGAGGCCCGCGACCCTCGCCATCGCGGCGACGATCGGCCGATAGCCGGTGCAGCGGCAGAGATTGCCGGCCAAGGCGTCGTGGATGGTGTCGAGGTCGCCCTTCTCCCCACCCGCAGCGAAGGCATAGGCCGACATGACGAATCCCGGGGTGCAGAAGCCGCATTGCGTGGCATCCGACTCGGCCATCGCCGCTTGCACGGCGTGTGGCGCACCGCCCGGACCGTGCAGCCCCTCGACGGTGCGCACGGCCTGGCCGTCGATCTGTCCCAGCAGGGCGATGCAGGAATTCATCGCCTCGCGATGGCCGTCGGCACGCTCCAGCACGACGGTGCAGGCGCCGCAATCGCCCTCGGCACAGCCCTCCTTGGTGCCCCTGAGGCCGCGATGCTCACGCAGCCAATCGAGCAGCGTGATCATCGGCGAGAGGCCGTCGAGCTCCACCGGCTGGTCGTTGAGGACAAATCGAATGCGGTCCGCCATGCGAATGACTGTGATCGTGGTGTTCTCGATACGCAAGCGGTTGCTCTGCCGACCGGCGCGTGATGCACTTCGCCTGCCACAACAAGAGCCCGCAAAATGGATCCCTACCGGTTCAGCTACTCACCCGTCATCGAGCGACCGAAGCTTTCCTGGCCAAACGGCGCGCGCGTCGCCGTGTGGGTCTGCCCCAACATCGAGCATTACGAGTACGTCCCTGCCGAGGTGAGGGTGCGCAATCCATGGCCACGCATGCCGCATCCCGACGTGCTGGGCTATGGCGGCCGCGACTACGGCAACCGCGTCGGCCTGTGGCGCATGTTCGACGTTCTGGACAAGCACAGCGTGCGCTGCACCGTGTCGCTGTCGATGTCGGTGATCGAGATGTATCCCGAGATCCTCGAAGCCATGGAGGCGAGGCGCTGGGAGTACATGAGCCACGGCTATTTCAACACGCGCTACCATTGGGGCTACAGCGAGCAGGAGGAACGCGAGGTCATCGAGCACAGCAAGGCGACGCACCTCAGGCTGACCGGCCGCAAGCTGCGCGGCTGGTTCTCGCCCGCCATCTCCAACACGCTGGCCACGCCCGATCTCGTGAAAGAGGCGGGCCTTGAATACATCTGCGACTTCTATCACGACGACCAGCCGACGCCGCTTGCGACCAGGCACGGCGCGCTGATGCACGTGCCCTACACCATGGATCTCAACGACGCGTTGATCTATCGCCAGCCGATCGAGGCCGAGGAATTCGCCCAGATGATCGTCGACCACTTCGACACGGTCTATCGCGAGGGCAGCGAGAACGGCCGCGTCATGTGCATCGCACTGCATCCCTACATGATGGGAGCGCCGCACCGGCTGAAGCATCTCGACCGGGCGCTGGGCTATATCCGCAAGCACAAGGATGTCTGGGTCTGCACCGCCGAGGAGATCCTGGACTGGTACACGGCCAACGGCCTCAAGCCCTATCAGCAGCATCTCGGGAAGGAGGCGTGAGATGAGCGCGACCGTTCCCAAGAACCCGCCGCCGCTCGAGCCCGGGATGGACAATCCCTGGTACGACTACGTGCCGTTCCCCAATCGACCGAAGCTTGCCTGGCCGCGCAATGCGCGCGTGGGCTGGTTCGTGCTGCTGCATCTCGAATACTGGGAGCTGATGCCCGACGAGAACAGCCATCGCGACCCGCGGCATGTCGGCGAGTTCGGCAGCTTCGTGCCCGACTACCGCACCTGGACGCAGCGTGAGTACGGCAACCGGACCGGCATCTTCCGGGTGCTCGACGTGCTCGATCGCTATCAGGTGCGGGCCGGCGTGGCGGTCAATGCGTTGGCGGCCGAGCGCTATCCCTACCTCATCGCCCAGTTCCAGAAGCGCAAATACGAGTTCATCGCCCATGGCCATTCCGCCAATCGCATGATCACCTCGAAGATGAGCGAAGCCGAGGAGAAGGCCGAGATCGCCGGGGCGATCGGTGCGATCGAGAAGGCGGCTGGTGTGCGGCCGACGGGCTGGCTGGGCCAGGACTACGGCGAGAGCCAGCGCACGCCTCAGCTTCTGGCCGATGCCGGGCTCGACTATGTTCTCGACTGGCCGAATGACGACCAGCCGTATCCGATGAAAGTCGGCAAGCCGTTCGTCTCGCTGCCC
Organism: uncultured Rhodospirillales bacterium; assembly: GCA_902825855.1. Lineage (GTDB taxonomy): Bacteria > Pseudomonadota > Alphaproteobacteria > Reyranellales > Reyranellaceae > Reyranella. The sequence goes on from CADECW010000064.1 coordinate 42,361, forward strand.
AACCAGCCGGAATGGGACGACGTACAGCAGCTCCTGCTGCGGCGCATCCCCACGCCGCGCTATCCCGACATGGTCGGCGAGGCGTTCGAATTGCTGCACCAGGAAGGCGGCCAGGTCTTCAACCTCTCGGTCCATCCCTGGCTGATGGGCGTGCCGCACCGTATCAAGTACCTCGACGAGGCCCTGCGCCGGATCGAACGCTTCGGCAATGTGTGGCAGGCGACCCCGGGGGAGATCGCCCGGCACTACATGGACACGATGATGCGGTGAAGGGGCCGAGGGCGGCGCAGTCGAGAGATCTCTTCTTCTCAACGCATCAACAGAAAAGGTCCCT
>CADECW010000065.1:0-20842 GCA_902825855.1 uncultured Rhodospirillales bacterium
CCCGGCCCCGGCTACGGCTTTGGTCTCGGCTTCGGCGTGCGGCGCGAGAATGGCGTAGCACCGTTTGCGGGTACGGCCGGGGATTATTTCTGGGGCGGCGCCGGCGGGACCTACTTCTGGGCCGACCCGAAGGAGGACATGTTCGTGGTCTTCATGATTCAGTCGCCGAAGCAGCGCGTGTACTATCGTGGAGTGCTGCGCGACATGGTCTACGCAGCGATAGAGAAGTAGCGCCGGAAGGTTCAGGTTTCTAGAACACCGACGCAGCGACCTTTTCTTCGCGCGTGCGCTCTTCGTGCGAGCGCACCACCTGCTTGCGGAAGCGCTCGAGATCGGGACCCCGCAGCTGCGTGGCCTTGAACTCGGGATGGTCCATCGGGTTGGTCGGCTTGCCGTTGTCCAGGACCTCGAAATGAAGATGCGCGCCGGTCGAGCGGCCGGTGCTGCCGACGAGGCCGATCAACTCGCCGCGCGCCACGGTCACGCCGGGCTCGATGCCGGGCGCGAAGGCCACGAGGTGTCCGTACACGGTGGTGAGCTTGGCGCTGTGATCTATGCGCACCCAGTTGCCGTAGCCGCCGTTGGGCGCGGCGCCGACCACGACGCCATCGGCTGCGGCATAGACCGGTGTTCCGACCGGCGCCACCAGATCGACGCCCTGATGCATGACCAGCGCCGACGGGCCGCGTGCTCCCGGCGCGCGAAAGCCGGCGTGGGGCGCGAGGCCAAGCGAAGCGCCGAGCGGCGTGGCGACGTTGACCCGCCCGCCGTTGCCGCTGGTCGGTGAGCCGGCCGGCGGGGCCTTGTTGTTGCGAGGCCCGCCCGCGGGCTCGGCCTTGCCGGTCGCCGCCACGGCGCCCGGCTGATCCATGGGATCGGCGCGCAGACCGAATCCGGAAGAGACCGAGATGAAATCGAGCGGCATGCGCATCGAAGGCGGCATCGCCGACTGACCGTTCGCAAACCACAGGCGCTCGACCTTGTCGAGCGTGCGGAAACGGTGCACGGCGACGGGATCGCGCGACGCCAGTGCGAGTTCCGCCCACATCACGCGGCCGACGCCGAGCGATGCGCCTCCGGCCGTGAAAGTCTGTTCGTAGCGTATGTACAGGCGATCGCCGGACTTTACGTCGCGCTGCAGGTTCACGGTTGTGGCGAACGCGCGTAGCGCCTCGAAAGCCGTTGCCTTCGGCACACCGGCCTGGGCCAACGCTTCGTCGAGCGAGGTCGACACCACGACGCTGGTCGCAATCTCGCGCGTGAAGGGCTGGTAGCCGAGAAAACGCGCTTCCTCGCCGTCCGCGCCCAGAACCTGCTCCTCGACAACACGCGCCTCGTCCGGCACCGCGCCGTCGGCCGCAATGCAAGGAGACATCATGTTGAGTGGCAGTAGCGCAGTGACCGCCGCAGCGAGCAATGCGCTTTTCATGAACTGGCCGACATATCCCTGGTGACCCCTCCCCAGATGGCCGCGACGCTAGCATTCCGCGGGCTTCCGGGGAAGCTATGGACGGCCCGGCCGGCACCCGGGATCGCTGCTGTCAGCCTCGTATCGGGAGATTCCCGGCAGGCTGCTAGAGCCAGTTGACCGGGCCGAGGAAGTCGCGCTTTCCCACGGGCACGCCGCGATGACGCAGGATGTCGTATGCCGTCGTCACGAAGAAGAAGAAGTTCGGCAGGGCGAACTGCTGAATATAGTCGTTGCCCTTCAGCTTTCGTTCGTTGCCGCCGGCAGTCCAGGAGATGACCTTCTCTTCAGCGCCGTCGATCTGCGCGCGCTTGAGGGACTTCACGAAGCCGAGGGCCGTTTCGACACGGCTCTTGGCGGCAGCGAAGCTCGTATCGTCCACCGCCGGCAGGGCGGGCGGAGTGACGCCGGCCAGGCGGCCGCCGGTATTCATGCCGAAGTCCGCCGACTGGCGGATCTGACGAGCGAGGCAGAACATGTCCGGATACAGCCGGTCCTGCAGCAGGGCAGATTCCTCGATCTTGTTGGCGGCACAATGTGCTGCGGCCTTGTCGATTATGCCGGCCAGTGCGCCGAGTTGCTGGGCGCAGGGGGTCACGGCTGCGTCATACAGGGAATAGGCCATTGGATTGCTCCTTCGCTTTGAATTCAGAGCATAGGCGGAGCGCGGTCTTCCTGCCAACAGGTCCTCGTCCCGGACCGTTTCCCGGCTTGTCCCGTCGCTTCGAAGGCTGCCGCGCAAGCAGCGAATCCCCGTCCGCCCTTGACCATCACGGACGCAAGGGTCCTTGTCTCCGGACGCTTTGTCCGTTTCAATGATTGAACAAGTGCGGCCTGACCGCACCTCCGGCATTGCTCCCCCCAGTACGGCCGAGGTGACCGAATGAGGAACAGGCATTTGCGATGTCGGCGCGCAAGGCCGGCGCGGTGACGACGAATTGGTCGAGCGCGATCATCATCCAGTCGAGCGCGACGGACTGGTCGCCACTCCTCGCTTTGGCGCGCCGTCCGGCGGTGACGGAACAGGCCTTTCTTGCAGCAAGCAAGGCATGACCGATGTCCCGTGAATCCGAAGAGAGGGAGGAAAGGGAGGCCAGGGGCCGAGAGCTGCGCGCCGCACAGGAACTCGCCCGACGGCGCCGTCGTCAAACCATCGTGGCAAGCGCGGCGGCCGTCATCATCCTGGCGCTCGGCGGCACGGCAACTTGGATGTTCCGTCAGCTGGCTGTCTCGCGCGAAAGCCAGGTCGCGCAGCTCGAGTACGAGAACAGCGTCCTTTCGGGATTGCTGCGCCAGGAGTACCAGCTGCGCTTCAATAGTGCGAGGGTGCCTCCGGCGCGCCAGGAAGTGGTCGCGCAAAGCGTCAGGAAGATGCTGGCCAATCGCGCCCGCTATGAGCGCATCACGAAGTCGATGACGATGCCCTGGTACTTCCTGGCGATAATTCACGGCCTCGAAGCCGACTTCAGGTTCGACTCGCATCTGCACAACGGAGATCCGTTGACCAGCCGCACGGTCCGCGTGCCGGCTGGACGGCCGGCTCGAGGCACGCCGCCGTTCAGCTGGGAAGAAAGTGCGATGGATGCCATCACGATGATGCGCTACGACAAGTGGAACGACTGGAGCATTGCCGGGATGCTTGTCGTCTGGGAACGCTACAATGGCCTTGGGTATCGGCCTTACGGCATCAATTCGCCGTATGTCTGGGCGTGCACCGACCTCTATGCGAAGGGACGCTATGTTGCCGATGGCCGGTTCGACGCCAATGCCGAATCCAGGCAGTGCGGCGCGGTGGCCATGCTCAAGGGACTGATCGCGACCGGCTCGGTGTCGCCGCCGGCGGGTCCCAGATAGACAGCTGACTGGAGCCGAGAAAGGTCGGCAGCCAGTTCCGCTGCGAGCCCGTGAAGGCGCGGCTACGGAGCGGCACATTCGACGCAATCGTCACAAGAGTGCTTCTTGATCTACCCGTTGCAGTTGACATGCAATAACGAGAACGCAATCGTCGCCAATGCTGATCTGACCGGGACCCGTACCAACATTGGCAACAGACAGCACATCACCTGGCTGGGCGAAGGCAACGGAAACTACCAATGATGCCTGATGGAACGTCGTCGCGTCCGGATCCGGCGTCGACGGTGTCAACACCATCATCGTCGACAAGCGCGCGACCGGGGAACTCTCCTACGACATCATCTTCGAGTTCGAGGTGGGCAAGGACAAGATCGACGTCTCGAGCTATGGCTACGCCACTGCGACGGAGGTCATCCTGCGCGGTCAAGACGACGGCTTCGGCAACAGCTACTACGCGCTGGGTGACGGCTTCGACTACGTCTATCTCGTCGGTGTCACGCTCAGCGAGGTCCAGTTCACGGACTTTGTCGTGTAGGCACTTGCGGTCCGTGGTCGGTAGCAGACGATGAGGCGTCGCCAACTCCCCCGTCACGCTTGCCTCAGTCTGGCGCGCCGGTCATCAAAATTGGGAGGCCGGCCTTCACGGGGAATATAAGTGAGTTGGCCGACCTCCCCGGGCGGTTGCGCGTGCAGCCGCTTTGACGTTGGGCGAGCTTGTAGTCCGGGGTAGGGGACCAAAATGTGCGCGGACCGTGTCGGATCCGTGCTGTTTTCATACATTTCTTCAATCTTCGACGGAGGAAGAGTCTTAGGCTCGGCTGGTCACCGTCGGGCTTACCGCTCGCCCGGATGCCGCGTGACGAACAGGAAGGCGAGCGGTGCGGTCAGGAGCGGTACCAGGGTCATCAGGTGAAAGGCGTTGATATAGCCCACCATGTTGGCCTGGCGCTGGATCTCGGCAGCAAGGCGGGCCTTGACGTAGCTGTCGTCGAAATGGGTGAAGGCTGTCGTCCAGGGGGCGATGAGGTCGCGGGTGAAGACCGTGATCGAGCTTGCCAGGTTGAGATTGGCCTCGGCGACGGAGTGGGCGAACACGACCAAGATCAGCGACACGAACACGCTGGAGCCCAGCATGCGGATCAGCGCGAAGATGGCGTTGCCTTGCGTCAGGTAGCGCGATCGCATGGTCGAGAAGGCGAGCACCGCCATCGGCGTGTAGCTGAGCCCGAAGCCGAAACCGTGGAGCATGTTGCTCCACATCACGTCGTTCGAGGTGAGGTTGATGTCGAAGGAGCCCATCCACAGGCCGGCCACCGCCTGGATGCCGAGCCCAAGGGCGAGACAGAGGCGAGGGCTCAGTCGGGTGAGCTGGGCCACGATCAGGAAGGAACCGAGATTGCCGAGCCCGCGGGAGGCGATCAGGTAACCGATCAAGGCCTCGGGATAGCCGTGCAGTTCCTGGAGGAGGGGCGGGAACAGCACCATGGGCCCGTATTGCAGCATGCCCATGATCAGCGCCAGGGCGGTGCCGACGGCGAAGTTGCGGTCGCGGAACGTCGCTGGCTCGAACAATGGCGCGCGCGACGTCACCGTATGGATGGCGAACATGGCGAAGAAGAGCGCCGCCAGGCCCGCTTCGATGTTGGTCTCCGACGAGTCGAACCAGTCGTTGCGCTGGCCGCGGTCGAACAGGAGCTGGGCGGCGGCAATGGCGATGGCGATGAAGATGAATCCGATATGGTCGAAGCGGCGCGCCGTGCCCTTCTCCTGGTCGTCCAGCGCCGCCAGCACGCAGGTCAAGGCCACGAGGCCGAGCGGCAGGATGAGGAAAAAGGTCCAGCGCCAGCTCAGCAGGTCGGTGACCAATCCGCCGAAGGTCGGGCCGATGATCGGACCCATCACGCCGCCCACGCCCCACATCATGATGATGAATGGATGCTGGCTGCGGTGGAACGAGGACAGCAGGATGGTCTGGCCCATCGGGAAGATCGGCGCGCCAAACGCTCCCTGCACGACGCGCAATGCCAGGAGCCCCTCCAGCGAATCGACCAGGCCGCACAGAACCGAAGTGAGGGTGAAGCCTGTCACCGAGCACGCCATCAAAACGCGCCAGCCCAGCTTGGCGGCCAGCCAGCCAGTGAGCGGCGTGGCGATGGCGGTCGCCACCAGATTGAAGGTGAGCACCCATGAGATCTGCTCCTGGGTGGCCGAGAGCGCGCCCTTGAGCTGCGGCAGGATCACAGTGACGCTGGTCGCAGTCAGGCCAAACAATATGGTCGTGAACTGTACGGAGAGCAGGATCAGCCACTGCCGGCCGGAGAGGGACCCCATGCGCGGATGCTACGACCGCAACTGCCGCGAGCAAGCTGCTTGCGGCCGGATGAAACGCCGATTTGCCCTGCGGTATGCTGCGCTGCCGAAGCGCAATTGCCCGTGGGCACCAGCGCGATCACCTCGACCCGTTCAATCTGAGACCTCGTTCGCGGCGCCCACCCGCGCCACCGTGGGCGCGACCGCCATCGCGAGGTCGGCGAGACGCCGGTGTCCACGGTGCGCCATGACCTCGCCGAAGGGAATCTCGAGGTCGCCCTGACGGCCGACGATCACGGCCTCGTCGCCGGGAGCGACGTCGACGATGTCGGTGACGTCGACTCGCACATGCTCGATCGAGATCGGTCCGACGATGGCCGCGACTCGCCCGCGAATGAGCACCCGGCCGGCATTGAAATGGTGAAGGCCGTCGCATGTCCCAAGCGGCAGCACGCCGATGCGCAAACCGGGGCGCCACGCGTAGGGCGCTAGTTCAGGATAGCGCGGCGGCGTAACGCTCTTCACCTGCAGAACACGGCTGGTGATGGCGTGCAGGACAGGACGCACCCTGAGTTCGAGGCGCGGCGCCGCCGCACCAGCCGAACCGAACAGCATGCCGCCGGGATCGACGGCGTCGTATTCGATGCCGCGCGCCTGGACCAGCGAGGCGCTGGACGCCACCATGCGCATCGGCACGGGCTCGCCGCTTTTCGCCAGAGCCGCGACCACCGCATCGAAGCGGCCGAGCTGCCAGCGCAGGAATTCGTCCGACACATCGGCCGGAACATGCAGGTGTGTGTAGAGACCGGTCACCCGCAGATGCGGCAGGCGGCGCACCTGAGAGACGAAGTCCGCGGCCTGCTCGGCGGGGACGCCGAGCCGCTCCAGTCCCACATCCACTTTCACGAAGACGTCGAGCGGCCGGTCGGCCAGCCGGGAATATTCGGTGGCCTCGCTGGCCTCGACCAGGGTTGGGACCAGGTTGTGCTCGAGGTTCGCCCGCACGGTTTCGCGGCCCGCAAGATGCCCGGCATAGAGCAGGATCGGTATCCGGATGCCGCGCTGGCGCAGACTGATGGCTTCCGCCTGGTCGGCGACGGCGATGCCGTCGACGCCGGCTTGCGCGAGTGTCGCTGCCACCTGATGCAGGCCGAACCCGTAGGCGTTCCCCTTGAGCGCGGCGAAGATCCTGGTGCCGGGTTTGATCGCCCGCCGCAGCGCTCCGAGATTGTCGGCGACGGCTGCCAGATCGCAGACGAGACGATTGGGACGTTGAGAGGGAAGAAGGTCGGATTGCACGCGTGCCCCCGCGGAACTCGTTTCAGCGACCGGATCGTCGGCGGCAAGGGTCGCCGACGTCAAAGGAATTGCGATCTGGGGCATGTGGCTCAACTCATACGCAATGGTTCTCGTCGCCTGCCATGAGGCTCATCAAGCATCTGGTGTCGGATTGAGGTGGCGAAGGAGCAAGTGGAAGCCGGATGGACGCGAGAGTCAGCTCCCAGGCTACAACCAAATTTAATGCAGGGAGTAGGAATATACTACCCGCCAAGGGCCGTAGATGGTAGACACCTCGGCTCGAGCGATACGACTGGAGGGTGAATGTTGGGATTGAGCTTGCCCGTTGACATTCCATGGAAGCGATTGGCGTTTTCAGCTGACATGATGGTCCGGGCTCCCTATCAGGGCGTGATGCCTCGGAGGTGGCGGTCGTCCTTGACGATTTTTGGCTACGAACCGGGACCGGAATATCAGATCTACGATGGTCAAACCGTTTCGTACCTTAAAGTCTCGGCTTCGATCACCGGCTTTCAGCCCGATCCTGACGAAGTTGGAATCAAGGACCGGCGGAATCGGGAGGCCTGGAAAGACCGCACCATAATCGAGGAGTACGAGAAGGCGGCGGGCGCCTACTACGGCTGTTACGGCGCGATCCTTGAAATCGCTGTGACACCGGCCGGAAGCGCTGAGCAGGTGGCCAAGATTCCGCTTGATGACTATCCCTACATTGCCGACTTCGAGCCCAAAAAGCGCGAGCTGTTCGAACTGGTAACCGATACCGGCGAAGTGATGTCGCGGTCGATCGAAAGCGTCAACGTCCGCAAAGGAATGACGACTTCCGAGAATGAAGAGCGCGTCGATAGCCTTGGGTACGGGCTTTCTGTGACGGGCCAGAAGGGGGGCGAAAGCGCATCGGTCTCCGGCACGGGAAGCATCCAAAGCCAGCACTCGACGACGAACGTCACCGGACTGGAAGTGGCTGATGTTCGAACGACCGACGCCGGGCGGGAGGCTCGCGAGACCTATTCCCACACGACGCAAATCACGCAGATGTACCACCAGCTCAACAGCTACCACCTCGGTAGCAACCGCACGGTGTTTTTCGTCTTGCCGCGCCCGCACGTCGTGCAATCCGAAGATACCTTCGTGAACGGCCCTCGCGTGCTCGAAGGTGTCCAGGAATTTTTTCTGGTAACGCTGCGACCGTCATCGATCAAAGACATCTGTGTCGATGCGTATCTTGAAACGGCACATCTGTCGCCGCTGCTGAAGCTGACGTATGAGCAGAGTTCCGGCCTGGCGGAGCTACACCTCTTTCAACCTGCTCCAAATCCCGATCGCACGGTGACGGATGATACGACGGTCGTAAAGCAAAGCGGCGCAACGCAGTTCACGCCTCCCGACGGATGGGAAGTCGATCTCGATCGTGCGGGAAAAACAGGAAATGTGAGCACCCCTGGCTACCAGCTGGAGGTCTCGACAGGAGCGAAAGATCCGGGCAACAGCATGACGGTTCATGCCACGGTCGAGCATCTTACCATCAGCGGTACCGTAGAGGGACGCTTCGACGACAAAGCCGTCAACAAGAGCCGCGACGGTCGCTTGGACGTTGCCGCGACCGTATTCATCCGCCGGAAAATGCCTACGGTTTCAGTTGAAGACCAGACGCTGTACCTCACGGGACGTTCGGTGTCGACTTGCCGCTCGATCCAAAGCCCGGAGGCGGGCTATATTGCGTGGGAAGGCCCTCTGAAGACGCTCGGTGGACGGAAGCCAGGTCTTGCGGCTTCATTGCGCGAGGCGAATGCATTGCGCGCCGACATCGGAGCAACGATTCTCGAAAGCGCCAATCATCCCAATCGCTATGAAGCTGGCAGGGTGAGGTTCGTGGATTCACAGGTGCTGGCGAACGTCGTGACGCGGATAGTCAACACGCCCAAGCATCCTGACATCCGGCCCGTCAACACAGTGACAGGAGTGGACCCGGCTATCCTGAAGCAGATCGGCCGGGCGGCATCGACTTTGACGACAGCGGACGTCCTGCGGCGGTCCTTGGCGGATCTGGCCGCCGACTACAAACTTACCACGGTGCAAGCGGCATCGTTGCGGCGCGCGGTTCTCGGACTGAACAAATCGACCCGCGCCCGCTAGTCCGGCCGGACGAGTGTACTCATGCCAGGCTCTGAGTATTCCATAAAGCAAGTCGGCGACAAGTTTTTCATCGTCGACAACGCCACCGGCCAGCAAACCGAAACTGATCTGATAGGGCTCGGAAATTTCCTTTCGAGCAATTACGGCTCCTTGAAAATGAGCGACGGCAGCGCTGTAAGCCGGGAGGGCTACGCACAGCTGGTGTCCGCGCTCGCCGAAAAGATGGCGAAGCAATATGGGGAGAAATGGGCCGCGAACCTGAGATCTTCGCTTGGCTTCAACTATTGCCTCATACAGGACGTGGACAGGAACAAGGGATCACTTGCTGCCAAAGTCTGGACAACAGAGGAGAGAATCGTCGCCAGCGGCTCGTGCGTGTTTGGCGAGCCCGTGGACCGGACAGAACTCCTGAGCCAGATCACCGTCAATCCAGTTTCGGGTCAGACCCCGGTCGACGTTCAGACAATGAATGGCGGCAGCAATGGAAGCGGCACCGGAACGTCTTCCGAAAGTGGATCGGGCGATGGAGAAGGCGCCACGCCGGGCGGCGGTGGCCCTGGATCCACGCCCGGAACGGATACGAATGGCGAAGGTGCAAATTCGTCACCGGGTACCAAAGGCGGCGATCCGGTCATTCTCTTCAGTGGTGCATTCATCCACCAGGTGACGGATCTGGCAACAGCGGGACGTGGGCTCAGCGTGGAGTTCCGGCGAACCTACATCAATCAAATGCGGTACCCGGGTCCCCTCGGTTTCAATTGGGACCACAACTTCAATCTCTATCTACGCGAAGTGCGCGAGATTGGCGCGGACGGAACGCTTCGCAACGTCGTCTACAGGTCAACCGGTGCGCTGCGCGAGGATCCCTACATTCAGATCCTCGATCAAGCCACGGGCGATCTGCCGCCGCTTTCAGCGAGCGCCGATGCCGTGTTCTCTTCCCCTCCTGGCTACTTCGATCGACTCGAGAGAAGCGGCGGCCGGTACCTGCTCGAATCGCCAAATGGCACACGCGTCGAATATGGAGAGACTCTGCAGGCCGAGCGGATCGTCGATCTGAACGGCAACGCAATTGTACTGCGCTACGAAGAAGGGCTTCTAACCGAGATTGTCGATCCGGTCGGCAAGCGCTTCTCGCTCCGGTATGACGAACTGAATCGCGTAGCTGTCTTTCGCGATGAAACAGGCAGGCGCGAGGTGCGTTACTCATACACCAGCAACGGCGATCTCGAAGAAGTCGATCTCGTTTTTGGGGACAGCGTTATCGGTCACGATTACCGTTACACCGGTCCAGACGCACCACTGCTTCTGCAGCACAATCTTGTCGCGATCATCGGCCCTACCGGCGAAACCTTGCTCGAAACTCGATATGGCGAGGATTTTGGCTCGCGCGACTGCAACAGGGTGATCTATCAACGTTCCGAAGACGGCGAATATGCTTACGAATACGGCGAGGTCACCGATCTCGAGACGGATCCGGCGCTCGATCCCGTGAATGTCGCTATTGCCACGACACGAGTGCAATACAGCAACGGCCACATCATAGAGCATCACTTCAACGCCCAGGGAAACACCGTTCGACGGCAGGAAAGGGTCGTGCTGACAGGCGGCACTCCCGAGACCCTTGTGGGGCGCTATCGCTACAATGCCGACGGGCTGCTGATTGAACACATCCGGCCTGACCAGTTGCGGTACGCTTGGCGGTACTACCGCGAGGCATATGCTGAACAGAATGGCGGCAACGTCTCTGGCGCGAGTGCGGAGGAAAGGCTGTCGTTCGGGAACCTGCTGAGCAAGGTGGTGCTCCCGCGACCGGGCCTTGGAGAGACCCGAAGGATCGTCACCGTCTACTCGTACTCACGACGCAACCTGCTCGCCGCTGTGCGAGGTCCCTATTACACCGATGTCCAGCTGATGGCGCTGCCAGGGCAGCAGATCCTTACCACGTTCTTTGAGTACGATATCCGGGGTAACCTGATCGCAACGCGCTATGAAGGTGCCTTCGATTTCGACGGCAATCGTCGCGAGATTGCTCCGACGCTATCTGAGTACAACGCGCGCGGGATGGTAACGGCGACCACGCGCGGCGGGCTGAGGATGGAGTTTCTCTATTTCGAGGATCAGGTCAGGTCGGCCTGCGTGCGCCAACAGATTGACGATCCAGGCGGATTGGCACGTACGACGGTCTATGACTGCGACGATCTTGGACGAGTTACGCGAACCGTTCTACCAACGGGGGCAGTGACAGAGTCGACCTGGAACGGCTTCGACCTTCTGGTTCGAAGCATAGACGCCGAAATTGCACCCGGCGTCCGGGCCGAAATGCGGGTTACGTACAACAAGCAGCGCAAGCCTGTTCGCACCGAACGTTCAATCCTGCTGCCGGACGGCTCACCCCACCCGGATCGGGCACACGTCATCACCACGTCTTACGACGCTTTCGGACGACGAATTGAAATGCGCACGGGCACGCCTGCGACGCCGGATCTGCGGATTGTCAGGACGGTGTTCTCGTCGGCCGGTCTGCCGGTTCGCAGCATAAACGCGAGGGGTGCGGAGACTCGCTACCTGTATTCCGAACGCATGCAGGTGTGCGCGGTGACGGCCGCATTTGGAAGCCCTGAGGCAGCTACGTCCCACACCAAGTACGGTCGAGCCGGTGAGATTGTGGAAACGATCGACCCGCGGGGCGGCAAGACGACGATCGAGTATGATGGCTTCGGCCGGGCCAGCCGCTCGACCACGCCCGAAGGCAGGGTCCAAGAGGCCGAGTACGATGCGTTCGGACACGTCGTCCGCACTCGAACCTTTGGCCGGCATCCGGACACGGGCCAAATGCTGCGATGGTCCGAGTCGGAAGCGTTCTTTGATGCGGCTGGTTTGTGCATCGGTCAGGTAGCGCATGTATTCGTGCCGGAAGACAATCCAGAGCCCTCACAGGATCAGTTGCTGTCGGCACGCTTCTACTACGACGAGGTGGGGCGAGAGGTGCGCCGGATCGACCAAAGGGGCGCGACTACCGAGTCTGCATACGATCTTTTCGGTCGGGCGACGCTCATGCGGACGCCGGGCTCGAGGGCCATTTCGACGGTGTACGACGACGCGGCGCGAACAGTCTCTGTTACTACGACTGAAATTGGCGCAGTTGCCGGAAGCAATCCTCTCACTATTTCGCGAACGGCAATTTCCGAGTTTTGCTCCGCCGGGCGATTGATTGCCTACACGAGCGGGTCGGGGGCGCGAACCGAATATCGCCGCGACAGCCGCAATCTTACGGTAGCCACCGTGCGCCCGGATGGAACAGTGCATAGCGTCGAATACGATGTGTTCGGCCAACCGGTCCGCCACTGGGCATCAGTCAACGGAAGCGAATCCGAGGTTGTCACTGTTTATGATGCTGGCGGCAATGCCACTAGAACCAGCTTGCCAACCGGTTCGGTGCTCGAGCAGCAATTCGACGCTCGTGACCGGTGCGTGCTTCTCATGTTGGATGGCACTGTAGTCGGCGCGACGCGCTATGATACGGCGGGCAATGTCGTCGAAACCGAAGATGCCAATGGAGTGACGACGCGGCATTCCTATTCTCCGGATGGATTTGCCGTCACGAGCGAATACCTGGACGGCGGATTTCGGATTGTACCTGACTTGCCGGGCTATCGTCCCATTTCGCTTGCGAGCGTTCTTGCCAGTCATGCGCCATCCGGTGGCGTTCACCGTGTTCGGCAAGGGGTCGTTGAATGCTCGTACAAGTACGATTCTCTCGGTCGAGTGGTCACCGAGCGCTGCCGTGGTCGCGAGCTCGGGTATGGCTATGACGCGCGCGGGCTGGCCTCATTGAGTCTCCCCGGTGGACGCAGACTTCGCTTTGACTATTCCGAGAGCGGCGGCGTCCAGCACGTGCGCCAGACCGTAGTCGGAAGCGAGTACCCGGGAGACCCGACGCTTCCTGCCGAACGCGATCTTGTCTCGATGCGATTTGTCGGCTCGCTTCCGGTCGAGATTCGCTATGCCGACAGTCATGTAGCTCAGCTGACATATGACACTGATTTGAGGGTTTCCGACAAGCGATGGACCCGTGTGGCCGATGGTTCCGTACTGCTCGAGGAGCGGATCGAGCGCGGTGCTCGTAGCGTTGTCGAGACTCAGACCATCGACACACGTCACCGCGCGTTCAACTATGACAGCCTGCTGCGACTGGTTTCGGTACGGGATACGGGACCGGATGCCCTGTCGATCGACTACGAACTGGACGAAAACGCGAACCGGCTCAAGCTGCGTCAGTCCTTCGGCGGACAGCAGGACGACAAGGTTTACGAACCTGCCGGATCGGACCGATATGCAACGATCAATGGCGACGAGCAGATCTACGACCGGGCGGGCAACCTTCTGAGCGATGGAGAGAACCTGTTCCACTATGACGTGGCCGGCCGCTTTGTGAGTGTCACCTCCTCGGCCGGAACGGTCGAGATGGAACGCGACCCGGCTGGGCGGATCGGCGTCATGCGAGACCGCGAAGGCGTCCATGAAATCCTGTATGCGGGATTGAGTCCGGTCGAATGGCGTACCAACGGCGCGGTCAGCCGGCAGTTGGTTCCGCTCTTTGGTCCGGGTCGCTTCGCGCACGTAGCCGCGGGCGGGAAGGACTATGCGCCACTGTGCGACGTCATGGATTCCATAGTCGGCTGGGTGTCTTCGGATGGAACGATGGTCGGGCGCACGGAATACGATCCATTCGGCAGTCTTCTTCGGCGCTCGGGTGTTTGGCCTGCTCCTTTCGGATACGGCGGGTTCCTCGAGGATGATACGACGCCGTTCAACCACCTGCTGGCACGCACCTACGATCCGCGGCATGGCCGGTTTCTGCAGCGGGACCCTCTGGGCTTTGCGGCCGGCCCGAACCCCTACGTGTTTGCTGCGCACGCTCCGGTGACCCTGACGGATCTTCACGGGTTCAAGGTTGCCGAGGTCGACGCGGCCGACGTCGGACTAAAGCTGTTGCCAGGAGTGGCTCTGACTGTCGCCACGGTGGCAGCCACTTCATGGCTGACAACCGTAGCTACAACATTGGCCGTTCTCGGGGCAGTCGTTTCCTCGCCTGCGTTGCTCATAGGAGGCCTCGCGCTCGGCGCGGCGACTCTCCTTGGAGCCGGCTACCTCGTCTACACGGCCATTGCGGATTCCTATGAGAAGGCTCGCAAGGGAGGCTATGGTGTTCTTTCTTCGGCGGCCATCAGCGTCCCGAACGCTTTTCTACCGGCGATGGAGATCAAAGAGGCCGTCACGGGCCGACAATTCGGCACCGATCGAATACTGACTCAGGATGAGCGAGACTCCGCCGTTGCGACCTCCCTCTTGGGAGGCCTTCCGCCAATATTTTCTGGGGCGCGATGGGTTAATGGGAAGTTCATCAAGGCGCCGAAGCAATCTCTTCACCTGTCGGACATCCACGATCCGACAATGGCCTCGACCTTGAATGTGGATCGGGGTCCTGGGTTTGAAATGTATCAACCGCCGACACCCTTGCTTCCCAATGCCGGCACGCCCGCGAGCCGACTGCTCGTGGATGTGCATGGAGTAGCGGGGTTGATGCAAGATTCTTCGGCAAAGGGAATCGCTATCTCAAAACAGACCGCGGCGGCATTCGGTCGGGCTCCCAACATGAATGTGAAGGGCTTGGACTATCACATGATTACCGACCCGAAGGAGGCTGCAAAATTCATCGTCGATGAGATCGGATTCAAAGGGCGCTATCTGGACTTCGGGATGACTTGCCGATCGGGTGGTCCGAATTCGTTCGGTGTCGCGACTGGCAAGGAAGTCGCGACGCTGCTTCAACAGAAACTAGTCATCCGAACGGCGCGGGGACTGGTATATTACGACCCTCAGGTCGGGAAGTTTCAGGTCGTTCCATGGGCGGCAGAATCCATTTTTGATGCCGAGCCATTGACTACCCGTTTTGACGAGACGCCCGTCAATCCCGAACCCCGTCCTGGACCAATTCCGTTTATCTTGCTTCCGCTGCGGCCTTTCGTGGACGGTTCGAGCGACGAGGATTCGGACGAGCCCATCGGCGATGACGCCGAAACGCAACCATAGGCCGGTCAACTTCTACCAAGCAGTACCGCTTGCCATGGGGCCCGGCTATTGTTCGTCCCTAAACCAACCACCCATGACCATAGGCGCTCGTGAAGTCCAGGCCGACGAGAAAGTCGTTGTAGTCGCGGTCACCGCCGCCCTTCGTATCTTCCCAGCCCCAGGTGTTCAGGCCGTAGTTCCACAGGTGGCCGACCGGCTGGCCGTTCACGGTTTCGTTGGCCTGGCTGAACGCGAAATAGACATCGCCCGTGCTGTCGTTGGTGAGCACCATGGCGACCAGGTCACCCGCATTCACGTGCTGCAGTTCCGTCTGCGCAAAGTTGCCGTAACCCGGCCCCTGGATGGAGGTTGCCCCCGTTGCCGTCTGATAGGCGCGCGACTGCACGGCCGACAGATAGCCAGGATCGCCGGGCGTCAGGCTGCCAATCGCGCCATCGAGGTCGTCCACCCGATAGAGCATAAGCGACAGGTCGTCCTCTCCGTTCTGGCGAATCCGGACGACCATCGACTGGTCGTCGAGTGCCCCCACTGTCTCGGCCACTGCGACTGCCCGCGCCACGCGGATCACGCCATCTGCCGCGTCCGAGGCAAAGTCGACAAACCCGGCTGAGTTGCTCAGCTTCAACTGCGGCGCCTGTGCCGTCGCTCCGTCGATCGACAGGGCGAACAGATCACCGGGCGCGCTGATAGACTGCGCCAGCACGCCCTGCTGCTGCGCGTCGAACAGCCGAACGAGGTCGGGATCGAAATCCGCCTGGAGCGACTGCTGAGCAAAGCGACTGGTCCAGGCGAACGGTGCCGAAGGTGCACTGGTGAAGCTGATGCTGCCCGACCCGACAACCAGACCGACGGTAGTGGCGTCGTCGGCCATCGTCTGGATCAGCAGCGTCTGGGCGACCGGCGTCGTGAACCCGCCGGGAGCGTGCTCGTGGACTACGCCTGCGTTCGAGGCGAACGACCACTGGCCATGCGCAATGGCGGTCAGGGCACGCGCCAGCAGGACTCCGTTCGGGGATCCGAGCCCGGTCGTGAGGTCGTACCCGGGTCCGGCGGTGTAGCCGTAGCCGGTCGGCGTGACATCGACACCGTCGGTCGAGTATGTGCCACCCAGCGTCAGTGACGACGTGTTGTTGCCCAGGGTGATGTCGTTGAACGCCGCCGGCGCGATGACGGCGGCCGTGTACAGGAGATCGTTGGCGTATCCGAGCCGAGGCAGGCCCTGATCGTGGAAGATGGCGTTGAGCTGGGAGATCAGCGCGGCCCAGAGCGGCGCCGCCGCACTGGTCCCTCCTATGTTCGTGGTGCCGACCATATCGGCAGCGGGAACCGTGTAGGAAGTGTTGCCTCCCGATGTCGCCGACACGTCGGGAATGCCGCGTCCCGCCAGGGACTGCGGGTCCGAGGTCCGGAGGTCCAATCCGAAGTCGGTCTGGTAGGACGGTTGCGATTGGCTGGGGTCCACGCCGCCCGATCCTGCGAAGTTGGCCAGGTATCCATTGATCTCCGTTCCCGACAACTTGTAGCCGTTCCAGGCCGCCTCGATCAGCGTAGCCGTGGGATCGGCCGAGGATGGCAGGACTGCGAGTCCCCCGGCCACCAATTGCCAGATCGTCGTCGGATCGCCGGCCATTGCCCGGGCGTATATCTGGGCCAGCGTCGAATCCTGGGAAGCCGAGGAGATCGTGCTGAGCGAGCCTCCGCCGGCCACCAGGCTGTAGGGACTTGCATGAGTGACGGTCACGTTCGCGAGGCCGTTGGCATATTCGTCGCCCGAGCCGCCATCGCCCGCGGCGTTGATCGACGTGATGTTGCGCAGCGCCGCATCCATGAACAGGTCCTGCATCGCGGCATAAAACGGCGAACCGGGCGCAATGTGCGGAAAGGACTTGAAGGAGGAGCTGACCACTTCGGGGTCGTTTACGGTGTCCCAGAACGCGGATTGATACGCGGTCAGGGCATCCGCCAGGGCAGCGTTCAAGTAACCCGAGCCGGCATACAGGACGAGCTGCGATTGCGGGCTGACGGTGCTGACGACGCCGACGTCGAGGGCGCGTTCATCCGCCGGCACCCAGAGTTCACCGCCGGGCGAAAGGGTGAGGGGCGGCTGCATCGGCCCGGCGACTCCCGCAGTCTGCCGGTAGGTCGCGAGCGCTTCATCGAAAGATTGCGGCGCCCCGAAGGGCATCGCGTCACCGATGCCCGGCTCGATCAGGCCGACACGACCCGTGGCGACAGTCGTCGAAAGGATAGGGCCGACGGACAGGAACGGAAAATTGTAGCGGGCCGCGATCTCGTTCGGGAACTGACCGCCAGGATGGTCGTTGCCGGGGCTCTGCGGCCCCTGGACCAGCGGGACGCCATTGCCGCCGCCGGGATTGGCCAGCAATGAGTTCGACAAGGCCCCGTTGTCGAACCAGATACCCTGAACGCCCGCGGCGATGAGGGTTTCCGGCAGGCTGAGATTGCCGTGCCAGAACAAGACATCCTGCCCGGAAGCGTCCTTGCCCTCGCGCAAGGCCGCGCCGCTGCCGAACAACGTCTCGAAGTTGGTCTGGTCGACAGTGAGCCAGATGGTGCGCGATTCGACCGACGAGACGTATTGCTGATCGACTCCCTCGGGGAACAGCGTGAATCCGAGTTGCGTCAGTTCGTTGCGCACCTCGTGGTACGATGTCGGGTCAGCCCCATAGGTCGACCACAAGGTGCCGTCCTGCTCGAAGATTGCCAGGAGTTTCTGGCGTGTCGCCCAGTCGGCGTTCAGCAGGGTCGTCGGATCGTTGGCGTTGGCTCGTCCCAGCACCAGGGCAACATTGAACGAGAAAGGGTCGGCTGGCCGGTCGGACGTCGGCAGGGCTCCATTGCCTCGGTAGCTCGTCAGGTCGAGATACGTCGAGCTCAGAATCTCGCTGTAGGAGACCAGCGGCGTCGTCATCATGGCACCTCGTAGGCTTCCGATTTGCGTCGAGTTTGTGAACACCCGAGCACGGTCCGTGCGTGCGCACGATCGTCAATTAGCGGTCTTGGAACCACGCGGGCAACGGGATGGGCTCAATCTTGACCGCAGATCAAAAGGAGTTGGATTGCGACTTGCATCCATTGCGTGTATTATTGCAGTTGCGGCTCGATCTAGGGAGAATGACATGAAGAAAGTTTGGATCGCTGCTGCCGCTTTGGCGGCCCTGCCGACGACCGGTCACGCCCAGCTTCAGTATCCAGGTTTTTACATCAGCGCCGAGGGTGGCCTGAACTGGATGTTCAACACGACGATCAATGTGCCGAATTTTGGCGGGCTGGTGAACGTTTATCCGAACACCGGCTGGGTGGTCGGCGGATCGATTGGCTACGATTTCGTAGGCCCACGATTCGAGATCGAGGGCGTCTACCGCAGCAACAACGGTACACTTCAGTTGGCTCCGATCGGCCTCCAGAATTTCACCGCAGGCTTCAACAACCAGCAGACGGCCATCATGGCCAACGCCTTCTATGATTTCCTCGCCGGCGGACCGATCGTGCCCTATATCGGCGCCGGTCTGGGTGTCGCGTTCATAAATGCGTCGGCGTTGGGCGGAAATACCAGCAGCACGAACTTCGCGTACCAGGGCATGCTCGGCGTCGGCTGGAACATCGATCCTCAGTTCCGACTGAACCTTGAAGGGCGCTATCACGGCACCACCAGTCCGACGGTGAACAACCCGACGGTTGGGGGTGTGACGTTCAACAACAATAACATCAGCCTCATGGCGAGCATCGCGTTCCGGTTCGGGGCGCCGGTCATGGCCCCGCCGCCGCCGCCTTCAGCTCCGATGGTCGCGCCGCCGTCGTTCATGGTGTTCTTCGACTGGGATCGCTCGAACCTGAGCCAGCAGGCGCTGAACACGATCCGGCAGGCTGCAGCTGCGTTCAAGAGCAAGGGCAACGCGCGCATCACGGCGACCGGCCACACCGACACGTCGGGCCCGGAAGCCTACAACATGGCGCTGTCGCTGCGTCGCGCGAACGCGGTGAAGGACGCCCTGGTGCGTGAAGGCGTGCCGGCTCAGGCGATCAGCGTGATCGGCATGGGCGAGAAGGGCCTTCTGGTCCAGACCGGCGACGGCGTGCGCGAGCCGCAGAACCGCCGCGTCGAGATCGTCATCCAGTAGCCAACGCAACTGCTGCATCGCGAAAGGCGGCCGTCGAGGCCGCCTTTTCTTTTGTGCCGGCGCGACTGCCGACCTGCAGTTTCCCAGCGTCTCGCTACGGCAATGGCGGCTTCTTCGCCCAGTCGTAGCCGTTGATTGCTTTCCGGTAGCCGTAGTCGAACAGCGCGCGCATGTAACCCTGGTCGAACGGCTGCGGCAGCTTCATGTCGAAGTCGGGTCCGATATAGGCGAGGTTGAAGTCGACCTGGTCACGCAGCGTGGTGTTGTAGATGCGGACCACGTCGTTGATGCCGCTGGCCGAGATCATGGTCGAGATGGCGCGCCCGGTAATGCCCAGCGTCTGACGCTCGGTCGCCGCCCATTCCGGATCGAGGCGGCCGTTGCGGATGACGAACGCCTCGATCGCGACCACGCGCTGGCGGGCGGCCAGTCGCTGGCGGCGCTGCGCGGTCAGGGCGGCCGGGTAGAGGAATGTCTGGGCGAACGCCCCGCCATCGACGTGCATCTCCTGGTGAGCCACGCCGTCGACCGTGACCTCGATCATCGACGGAGGGAAAGCGCCGGGAATCGCCGCCGAGGCGAGCAGCACCTTGCGTATCACTTCCATGGCGCGCGGATGCCCGCTCTTGGCGATTGCGCCGATGTTCCAGATCACCGGCACCTGGGCGTCGAGATCGGTGCTGCCGATCAGCAGCAGCCGGCCATCGTCATAGGCCCGGGCGATATCGACGAGCATGCGCTCGTCGAGATAGCGCGAGATCGTGCGGTAGAGCGGGGCGTTGTCGGCCATGGCGTCGGCGAACAACGCGGCGGTGAAGAACCGCGTGGTCAGGACGTCGCTCGGCGAGAGGGTGGTGTAGACCGCCTTGAGTTGCGGATCGTAGCTCGAGCCCAGGAAGGCGAATGGCGCCGTCAGCGCGCCGGTGCTGACTCCGGTCACCCAGTCGAACGTCGGGCGGTTGCCCCTGTCGGTCCAGCCGCAAAGCAGGCCGGCGCCGAATGCGCCGTTCTCTCCGCCGCCCGAAACGGCGAGCAGTTGCAACTCGGGCAGATCGACATAATTCTTCACCCCGAGCCTTGCGCGCTTGCGGTCGAGCGCGGCGATCATCTCTTTCTCCAGGGCGCTCGTATCGCTGAACGGGAAGAAGCGCTCGTTCGGCACACCGAGCACACTGGCCTGCGTGGTGCGGGCGCTGGGCACCGCCGGCCCGCGGGCGATCGAGCCGCAAGCGGCAACGGAGAGACTGACCGTACCAGCCGACGCAAGTTTCAAAACATGTCGCCGGGACAACGGGCGGAATGGTTGCATGGTCTTCTCGCTGGATCGTTGATCGCAGGGCAGCCTTACTTGAGCACCTCGCCACTGGCAACGCGAATGCGGCCTTCCTGCGGGCGTCATCGAAGCTGGCATGGCGGGCCGTCAAAGTGGCAAGCACGAGTGAATTTGTCGTTTTCTCGCCGTCGCGACTTCGAACGCCTCGATGCCTAAGGTTCTAGATGAGAGCGCTTTGTTTCCACTGGACCCCAAATGGTCCCGGCG
>CADECW010000065.1:20942-42234 GCA_902825855.1 uncultured Rhodospirillales bacterium
CGTCACGGTCGGCAAGGGCAGGTCTTACCGTCGAACCTTCTCTGTAGGCAGTCTGCCGCTCAGTCGCTAGTATCCCCGCCGTCCGAGGCCGGTTTGCCGCCGCCCGATACGGCTCCGCAATCAAGGAGGATGATCCAAAATGGTCAATCGCACGAAATTCTATATCGACGGCGCCTGGGTCGACCC
Organism: uncultured Rhodospirillales bacterium; assembly: GCA_902825855.1. Lineage (GTDB taxonomy): Bacteria > Pseudomonadota > Alphaproteobacteria > Reyranellales > Reyranellaceae > Reyranella. The sequence goes on from CADECW010000065.1 coordinate 21,129, forward strand.
GGTTGTCATGAAGACGGTCCCCGTGGTCAATCCGGCCACCGAAGAACCGATGTACGATGTAGCCGTCGGCTCGAAGGCCGACGTCGACAAGGCAGTCGCCGCCGCCCGCCGGGCGTTCGAGACCTTCTCGGTCACGACGCGTGAGGAGCGCATCGCGCTGCTCGAGAAGATCATCGACGCATACAAGGCGCGCTCCAAGGAAATCGCCGCCGCCATCTCCGACGAGATGGGCGCGCCGATCCCGATGGCCGAGCGTGCTCAGGCCGGCGCCGGCCTCGGTCACCTGATGTCGACCCTGCAGGTACTGAAGGACTATCACTTCGAGGAGAAGGTCGGCACGGCCACCGTCGTCCGCGAGCCGATCGGTGTGGTCGGCATGATCACCCCGTGGAACTGGCCGCTCAACCAGATTGCCTGCAAGGTCGCGCCCGCGATCGCCGCCGGCTGCACCATGATCCTGAAGCCGTCCGAGTTCACGCCGACCTCGGCCCTGATCTTCGCCGAAGTCATGCACGCTGCCGGCGTGCCGAAGGGCGTGTTCAACCTCGTCAACGGCCTCGGCCCCGAAGTCGGCGTGGCGATGAGCGAACACCACGGCATCGACATGATCTCGTTCACCGGCTCGACCCGTGCCGGCATCGATGTCGCCAAGCGTGCCGCCGATACCGTGAAGCGCGTCAGTCAGGAACTCGGCGGCAAGTCGCCGAATGTCATCCTCGAGGACGCCGACTTCACCAAGGCGGTCAGCGGCGGTGTGGCCCACGTGTTCAACAATTCGGGCCAGTCCTGCAATGCACCGACGCGCATGATTGTCCCGACGGCCAAGATGAAGGAAGTGTCGGCCATCGCGAAGGCCGTCGCCGACAAGACCAAGGCGGGCGACCCGAAGGCCGAGGGCACCACGATCGGTCCCGTGGTCAATCGCACTCAGTGGGACAAGATCCAGGCGTTGATCAAGAAGGGAGTCGACGAGGGCGCGACGCTCGTCGCCGGCGGTCCGGGGCTGCCCGAGGGTGTCAACAAGGGCTTCTATGTTCGCCCGACCGTGTTCGCCGACGTGACCAACGACATGACGATCGCGCGCGAGGAGATCTTCGGACCGGTGATTACCATCCTCGGCGCCAAGGACGAAGCCGAAGCGGTCAAGATTGCCAACGACACTCCCTATGGCCTGGCCGGCTACGTCTCGGCCGGCTCGGTCGAAAGTGCCAAGCGCGTCGGCAAGCAGATCCGCGCCGGCAACGTCAACCTCAACGGCGTTCCGAACGAGCGTACCGCCCCGTTCGGCGGCTACAAGCAGTCCGGCAACGGTCGAGAGTGGGGCAAGTACGGCATGGAGGATTTCCTCGAGGTGAAGGCGATCGCCGGCGTTTAGGAGGGTTCATCCCCTTCGTTCATCACGCTCCGCTTGCGGGGCTCACTCGCACACCCTCCCCCGCTCGCGGGGAGGGTGCCAGAGGATCATGAGCTGAATGCGCACGGCGAGACCGACGCCGCTGCCCTGATCGCCGCGGCGGCCGGTACGGAGCGCCACGTGATGCCAATCGATTCCCGACACCGCCTGGGTAGCCACGGCCACGGGACTCCCAGTTCGTGAACTGAGAAAGCATGAGCGCGGGGTTTCGGCAACGCGTCGAGCCCAAGGGTAGTACCATCGAAGGACGCGTCGACTGCCGATGTTCTGCAGCCCGTCCCGAAGCTTCTATTCGCGATCTCGCTACTCTGCCTGCCAGCCCAGGAACGAGAAGCATCGCCAAGACCATTGAACGACCAGTTGGAGCAGTACCATGCCGAAGATGATTGCGATGGTTGTGACCCATGGCGGGGCGAAGTTGCAGCGCGTCGAGAGAGATGTGCCGGAACCCGGTCCCAAGGAACTGCTGGTCCGGGTCCATGCCTGTGGCGTCTGCCACAGCGACTCGTTCACGGTCGAGGGCAAGGTGCCCGGCATCGTCTTTCCGCGTGTGCCCGGCCACGAGGTCGTGGGATCGGTCGAGGCGATCGGCTCCCACGTCGAGGGCTGGAAGGTCGGAGATCGGGCTGGCGTCGGCTGGTTCGGCGGCTCGTGTGGCTACTGCGACCGCTGTCGCCGGCACGAAGCCTTCGCGTGCGAAAACGTCCAGGCCGTCACGGGACTCACGCACGACGGCGGCTACGCCACTCACATGCTGGCCGACGTGTCCGCGCTTGCGCATGTTCCCGCCGATCTGGACGACGTCGAGTCGGCGCCGCTATTGTGCGCCGGCGTCACCACCTTCAACGCCTTGCGCAACGCCGGTGCGCGACCCGGCGAGGTCGTAGCGATTCTCGGCGTGGGCGGCCTCGGGCACCTTGCCGTGCAGTTTGCCGCAAGGCAGGGCTTTCGCACCGTTGCGGTGAACCGCGGGCGCGACAAGGAAGCCATGATCCGGTCTCTGGGAGCCCATGACTACATCGATTCGACAGCGGGCGATCCCGCCGCAGCCTTGCAAAAACTCGGCGGCGCCCGAGTGATCCTCGCGACCGTCACGAGCGCTGAGGCAATGCAGTCGGTTCTCGGCGGTCTCGGTGCCAATGGAACAATGATGATCATTGGCGCCGTTTCGTCCTTTCCCATCGATCCGGTGGCGATGATCGGCAAGTCCTCGTCGGTGAAGGGTTGCTATTCTGGCGTCGCGACCGATTCCGAGGATACGCTTCGGTTCTGCCAGCTCCACCACATCAGCCCAATGAACGAAGTCTATCCCTTCGAGGAGGCACAGGCGGCGTATGACCGGATGATGAGCGGCAAGGCCCGCTTCCGCGTCGTTCTGAAGATGACGTGAGCCGGCCTGCGCAGGGCTTCGCCGGCTCGTGGTAGTGCATCGCCGAGGAACCTGTAGCCGCGCCGAGCGGTGGTCTGAACTATCTTCCCCCTGCCATGGTGGCGTACCGCTCGCTATGACCGGTGCCCGTCACGAAGCGGCTCTGGCCGACGCTTCGTCGGTTTCGTCTTCCTGCGGCGGCGCCAGGTTCATCTCCCGGCGTTGTTCGGCGATCTCGGCAACGGCAGCGCGAACTGCGGGATGGCGTGCCATGAACTGATTGAAGTCTCGGCGGTCCAGCACCAGGAATTGGCAAAAATCGACCGCGATCACGTCGGCTGTGCGCCGCTCGCCGGTCAACAGGGCCATCTCGCCGAAATAGGCTCCCGGGTCGAGCCGGATCGTTCGGCCAACGACCTTCACCTCAACGGCGCCCGAGGAGATAAAGTACATGCCGTCGGCGCGGTCGCCGCGACGAATGACGCGGTCGCCTGGTGACGCCGACTTCGGACGGAACATCAGGAGCAAAGCCTCCTGATCCTGTCGTTCCACCAATGACAGAATAGGAAATTGCTCCAGGAGACCCTGCAGTTTGAGGTCATGCGCCTTCGTGCGCTCCTCTGCCCGTTCCTTGATGCGCTCCAATTCGCGGCCCAGCGCCTCGTAGTGCCTCTGGCCAAAGAAACTGTCGCCGCCCGCGGTTTGGGCGCCCTGGCTGCGCCGCTGCAGTTCGCCCATCAGGGCAAAGACCAGCGGATTGAGCATGATCGAGAACAGGGCCCCCGCAACGACAAGGTCCCTCCCTTCGCTGGGCACCAAGCCGCTCGAGATGCCGAGCGCGATCAGGATGAAGGAGAACTCGCCAATCTGCGCCAGGCTCGCCGACACCATGAGGCCGGTACCGATCGGAAAGCGCAGCAGGACAATGATGGCGAAGGCGATCAGCGACTTGCCGAAGACGATCAGCGCCAGAACCGCCAGGACGGCATCGGGTTCGCGGATCAGGATCCTGGGATCGAACAGCATGCCGACCGAGACGAAGAACAGCACGGAAAAGGCGTCCTGCAGCGGCAGCGAATCGGCAGCGGCCTTGTGACTGAACGATGACTCGCTCAGCACCACCCCCGCGAAGAAGGCGCCGAGCGCAAAGGAGACGCCGAAAACTTCAGCCGAGCCGTAGGCGATGCCGAGCGCGACGGCGAGCACCGAGAGCGTGAAGAGTTCGCGCGAGCCCGTACGGGCGACGCGAGCCAGAAGCCACGGCACCACCTTGGGTCCGAGCAACATCGCCAGGGCAGTGAAAGCAGCGACCTTGGCCAGAGTGACGGCAAGCTCGAGGAGAATCGGCATGTCGGACGCGCCGTGACCTTCGACGGGTCTGCCGCCCAGCATCTCGGCGAAGGCCGGCAGCAGCACCAACGCCAGCACCATCGCGAGGTCCTCGACGATCAGCCAGCCCACGGCGACGCGGCCGTTGGGACTGTCGACCAGATTGCGCTCCTCCAGCGCCTTGAGCAGCACGACCGTGCTTGCCACCGAAAGGCTGAGGCCGACAACCAGGCCGGCGCCGAGGCCCCAGCCCCACAGCCAGCACATGGCCATGCCGAGCAAGGTCGCCAGCACGATCTGGCCAATGGCGCCTGGAATGGCGATGCCGCGGACGGCGAGCAGATCGGAAGCGGAAAAATGCAGTCCGACGCCGAACATCAGGAGTATCACGCCGACTTCGGCGAGCTGGGCCGAAAGGGCGGGGTCCGCTACGAAGCCCGGCGTATGGGGACCAATCAGGACACCTGCGACGAGGTAGCCCACCAGCGGTGGCAGACGAAGCCGATCCGCGACATAGCCGAAAGAGAACGCAAGCACGAAGCCAACGGCGACGGTCGAAATAAGAGTGGCCTCGTGATGCACGTTTGATCCACCTTGGTTTGTCGATGAGCTTTCAAAGCGAGTTTAGCGCGACGCGATGACATTCAACACAAGTGTGACCTCGATTCGCCCGCGCGAGCCTGCCTGACCCTCGTTCGACGACGTCAAAGGCTCGATCGAACGGTGCCCACTCTCAGGCGAGAGGATTGAGGGCCGGCTGTCGGATCTTGATGGCCTCTGCTGGGTTCATGCGCTCTATTGCCGCTCGAATTGCTCCTTCCAGCGCGCTTGCTCGGTCTCGGGACGGCACAAGCAGCGTTTGAAGCGCAAGTGGACCGCGCCAAAGGACAATTCGGACCGTCATTGATTCGGGTCTGCCCGCCCGCTCGTCTTCTTGAATGCTCCAATCCGTTACTTCATTGATGGGAATGACGAGTGGGCTGTCTTTCAATGCAAATGGCAGATCGAGGTGCCGAAATCGAAAGGTACGTCGAAGGAGCTTGCTGGGCCGCGAACACTGGGTTTCCCAGACAACGAACCCCTTGGCGATGATCAGGCTGTTGAAGCGCAATCGCCTCCGGTAAAGAGCAGCGCAAGCGATTCCCACCAGGCCGAATACGAAGATAGCCACCGCCAAAGTCGGTTGCTCGCCGAGCATCGATACTCCGCCAACAACGATCAGCAGAAGGAGCGCCATTGCCGCGATCGCCCCCGAGGGGACGATCCGCGCCGACCCAGAACGACGCTCCCACTGGCGAAACAGGATGAAGTTGGACAGGTCGAGCCTCTCGACATCCTCGAAGGAGAACCCACCCTGCATCTTCGAAGCCATTGGTCACTCCCGCTCATGGTGGACGTCTCGTGAAGCACGTCGAAACCTCGGCGACGTTGACTGTCGCATCGACGCAGAACGGCCGCACCGGGCTGGTGTGGAACTCTTCAACGGTCGCTGTCGCGTATCGCCATACGCGGACAGACTCGGGTCGCGCGTGCCGGCAAGACAATAGGTATTTCCTACAAGCAGTCGATAGGCAGTAATACCTATGACGTTCGCTCTTACATGATCTGTGTCGTCGCCCGACAATCGAGTTCGACCTCATCGAGACTCGGGAAGATAAATGAGTCGTTTCGGACGGCTGTCGCTGCTGGCCGCCCTCGTGTTGGCCCCGCTGATCGTATTCTCTGTGCCCCTTCAGGCACGAGAACCGGCCGCGCACCTCGACCTCACCCGACATCCCGTCGGCTATCTGGCGCTTCTGATCTTCTTCGTCGCCTATGGATTCGTGGTCGTCGAAGAAGTCATCCAGTTGCGCAAGTCGAAACCCGTCATGTTGGCGGCGGGCCTCATCTGGGCTTTGCTCGGTGTCGCCTACAGCGCGAATGATCGGAGCGCCGAGCTCGAAGCGGCCGCCAAACACGTCATCCTCGACTATGGCGAGCTGATGCTGTTTCTCGTGGTGGCGATCACGTACGTGAACACGATGCAAGAACGGCGCGTTTTCGCGGCGCTGAGAGCTCAGCTTGTCAGCATGAGGCTCTCCTACCGACGGCTATTCTGGCTGGTTGGTGGCCTTGCATTCGTCTTCGGCCCGATCATCGACAACCTGACCACGGCGCTTGTCATGGGGGCTGTAGTGGTAGCCCTCGGAGTCGGCAACTACCAGTTCATCGTCATGGGATGCATCATCATCGTGGTGGCCGCCAATGCCGGCGGCGTCATCTCGCCGTTCGGCGACATCACCTCGTTGATGGTCTGGCAGAAAGGCAAGCTGGAATTCTTCGAGTTCTTCCATCTCTTCCTTCCGGCGCTGGTGAACTTCGTGGTGCCGGCGGCGTTCATGCATTTCGGCGTGCCGCGGGGGATGCCGGAGCCGGCGAGCGAGACCAGGAGGCTGAAGTATGGCGGAGCCGTCGTGATCGCGCTGTTTGCGGCCACCATTGCGACCGCCGTCTCGTTCAAGAGCTTGTTCAGCCTGCCGCCCGCGCTGGGGATGATGCTGGGGCTGGGCTATCTGCAGATGTACAGCTATGTCCTGCAGCGTATCGGTCGCCGGCGCGATGACCAGGATATGGCGTTCGACTCCTTCCGGGAGATCAGGCGCCTGGAGTGGGACACGTTGCTGTTCTTCTTCGGCGTCATCTTCGCCGTCGCCGGGCTTGGTGTCGCGGGCTACCTGGCGCAGTTGTCAGGCTATCTTTATGGCGACCTTGGACCCACCGTCGCCAACATTGCGATCGGTGTGCTGGGTGCTGCGTTCGACAACATCCCCCTCATGTTCGCGGTGCTCACCATGAACCCTGACATGTCGAGCGGTCAGTGGATGCTTGTGACGCTGAGCACCGGCGTCGGAGGAAGTCTGGTGTCCATCGGCACGGCGGCGGGCGTGGCGCTGATGGGATTGGTGCGCAACCACTACACGTTTCTCAACCATCTTCGCTGGGCGTGGGCCATCGCGCTGGGTTACGTCGCGAGTATCCTCACTCATCTGTGGATCAACGCTGCGCTCATGTAGTGGCGGTGCAGAATTTGGCACCAGCAGCTTCCCGCCGCTCCTGGCAGCATCGCGGCAATCGGTGCGCAAAAAAAAGGGCCCGCTCAGAGAGCGGGCCCAGGATAGACACGCAGATTCCAGCTGGTCTTGTCCCGTGCGGGGGCAAGGGTAAATCACAGGACCAGCCTGCCAACGTTTGCACGATGGCGCTTGAACGCTAACACGCAGATCGTCCGGGCGATCTAGGTAGTAATACCTAGCTGCTTGTCGCACTCTGCTATGGCCTTGCCGGTGTCATGATTGCGGACGCATTCTGCTTTGGCATGGCGCGATTTGCCTGCGGCGAAGGAGCTTTTGATTGGATGGAGTGATCCGCAGATTCGGTGGCGGAATTGCCGCGTTGCGAGGAAGTGCTGTCTGGCCGCGCAAGCTGTCGCCTGTCCGATATTTTCTGATCGGTGGTTTCTTCACGCCTGCCTATCTCGGCCTCGAGTGGTTGACACGCGTCCACGAACTCGAAGCCCTGGGTATCACGCTGTGGAATCCGGTGAAGGCGCTGAGTCTTGGCCTGTTGCTGATCGAGGGTATCGCCTTTACGCCGATCTTGTTCGTGGCGGCGCTGCTGGCCGATCTGTTCATCTACGGCGCTGCCAAGAGTGGCCCTTCGATCGTTGTGACGAGCGCGGTCGTGGCGCTCGGATACGCCGGCCTTGCCGCGACGCTTACGTGGGGCATGCGCTTTGGGATGGAGCGCACGGGCATGCGCAACGTCATCGGGCTGCTGGTGGTAGTGCCCGCCTGGACGTTCGGTATCGCCTCCGCCTATTGCGGGCTTCTCGTGCTGTTCGGCGATCTTCCGGTGCGAAAGTACTGGGAAGCGGTGACGCATCTCTGGGTCGGAGACACCGTCGGCATCGTCATCGTGCTTCCGGTTGCCATGGCCATCCTCGGGTCGATGCAGCGGCTGCGCGATGCGAGGCTGCGATTGCTGCTGATCGACGTGTCGGTTTTTCTCGCCGGGACATCGATCGCCTTGTGGCTGATCTTCTCCGTCGAGGGGGCCGACGAGTACCAGTTCTTCTACCTGCTGTTCCTCCCGGTAAGCTGGATCGCGATGCGCGCCGGCTTTCTGGGCGCAGCGGTCGGGGTTTGCCTCATTCATCTGTTGCTGCTGGCGTGCATCAGCTGGCAGGGCTACCCGGCGAGCACGTTCATGGGCTACCAGCTCCTCGTGCTGGCGCTCGCGCTCGACGGGCTGTTGCTCGGCGCGGTCGTGGACGAGCGGCGCCGATCGGACGAGCTCCTGCGCGAGCAGCATGCGGAGGTCGCGCGCATGACGCGGCATGCCACGGCCGGCGCGATGGGCGCCTCTCTGGCGCATCAGATCAGTCAGCCGCTGTCGAATGTCGCGATGTATCTGCACGTAGGACGGCAGCTGCTCGCAGACCGACCCGAGAGGCCTGCTCGGGATGCACTCGAGAAAGCCGCATCGCAGCTACGGCAAGCGAAGGAGATGCTCGAGCGCCTTCGCGATTTCGTCTCGCGCGGCACGCTCAGGCCGACGCCGACCGACCTCGGCGCCATGGCCCGCAAGTTGGTGGCGCTCGCCGAAGACGACGCCCGGTCGCACGGGGTGACAATTCGTCTCGATGCAGCTGTCACCCGGCTCACGACTGTGGATGCCCTGCAGCTCGAGCAGGCGCTGATCAACGTCATCAACAACGCGGTCGATGCCGCCTCGGAGGCCAGACGAGCGCCGGGATGTGTCACTGTTCGAGTGGTGGCAATGAGCGCAGGGATGCGGATCGAGATCGAGGACAATGGACCGGGCGTTCCCGAGGCCGTAGCGAGGCAGCTGTTCGAGCCATTCGTGACTACCAAGCCTGGAGGCATGGGGCTCGGGCTTGCGCTCGCGCGCGAACTCGTCGCGGCACATGGCGGCACTATCCGTTGGGAACACAGGGAGCCTCAGGAAGGGACGCGCTTCATCATCGAGCTTCCCCCGGATCCGGAGCACGCCAATGGGACATAGGCGTGTCGTGCATGTCATCGATGACGAAGCCGATGTCTGCGAGGCCCTTGAGCTCTTGTTGCAGACTGCAGGTCTCGAGACACGCACCTATGCCTCGGCCGAGGACTTCCTCACCGAAGTCAAGCTGAGCCGGCCACTTTGCCTGCTGGTCGATGTCCGCCTGCCGGGCATGAACGGCCTCGACCTGGTGCGTCAGCTGCAGCAAGGGCCGGTGCGGCCGGTGATAGTCATGATCACAGGTCATGGCGATGTACCGTTGGCGGTCAAGGCCATGCGGGCGGGCGCTCTGCACTTTCTCGAAAAGCCGTTCGAACCCACGGAACTTCTCCAGGTTCTGGAGGAGGCGCTCGACCGAGTGAGCCAGATGGCAGCCGAGGAAGCGACGTTTTCCGCGATCGAGGCGAGCCATCGGTCGTTGACGCCGCGCGAGCAGGAGGTGATGGCGCTTCTCGCCGAGGGAATGCCGACCAAGCTGCTCGCCACGCGACTCGGTATCAGCACGCGGACAGCGGAGCACCATCGTGCGGCTGTTCTGAAGAAGATGGGAGCGCGGACAGTGTCGCACCTGGCCCGCATGAGCATGAGCCTGCAGATGCGGAATTCACCTACAAGGTCATAGGCAACCAGGCCAACGCGCTCGGCCGATCCCGATCGCGATATCCGCCGCTGAGCCACGGCCGCCGGGACAGCGTGACGATGCGGCCGCCCTGGGCTGCCGCCTCGCGGTACGGAAGATCGAAATTGTCCTTCACCGCCTGGATGCACCGGGGCGCTTATCGAGTAGGGTTCGACCACGGAGAAGAAGAGGGGTGATCGATCATGGTTCGTGGCGTCTGTTTGCTCATTGCGGGTCTCGCTGTCCTGTCCGGGCAGGCGTTGGCCCAGGAGTTGTATCCCAGCCGGCCGGTGCGCTGGATCGTGCCGTTCCCCGCCGGCGGGCCGACCGACACGCTGTCGCGGATTTTGACGGCGCGGCTGACCGAACTCTGGGGACAGGGCGTCGTGGTCGAGAACAAGGGCGGCGCCTCGGGTGCCATCGGCACCGACTACACCGCCAAGTCGACGCCCGACGGCTACACGGTGATGCTGGGCACGCAGAGTACGAATGCGTCCAACATGCTCTTCTTTCCCAACTTGCCATACGACCCGATCAAGGACTTCCAGCCCCTGACCTTGATCGGCACGGCCTGCATGGCGCTGGTAATCGCACCAAACATACCGGCCAACACGCCCAAGGAGCTGGTAGATTGGGCGAAGAAGCAGGATGGCGGCGTCTCTTATGCGTCGGCCGCCGCTGGCAGCTCGCAGCACGTTGCCGCCGAACTCATGGTCCGGCGCGCCGACATGAAGGCGACGCACATTCCTTACCGCGGCAGCTCGGCCGCCATGCCCGACCTGATGAGCGGCCGCGTCGCCTTCATGTTCGACAATCTGCCGAATGCGCTGCCGACGGCCAAGGCTGGCAAGGTCAAGGCGCTGGCCCAGACCTGCGCGACGCGCTCGCCGTCGGCGCCCGACCTGCCGACCATGGAGGAATCCGGCTTCCCGGACTTCGCGATCGAAGGCTGGTACGGAATCTTCGCGCCGGCAAAGACGCCGCGGCCGATCGTCGACAAGCTTTCCGCCGACATCAACAAGGTGCTGATGGAGCCGGCCTCGCTGGAGAAGTGGAAGACACTGGGCTTCGATCCGATCGGCACGACGCCCGAGGCGTTCGGCGAGCGGCAGAAGGCTGACCTCGCCTACTGGAAGAAGATGATCGACTACACCGGCATCAAGGTGGAGTAAGCATGGCATACGACCTGAAGATCGCGGGCGGCGAGATCGTCGACGGCACCGGCGCGCCGCGCCGGCGCGGCGATGTCGGCATCAAGGACGGCAAGGTCGTAGCGCTCGGCAACGCGCCTGACACGGCCGAGCGCACCATCGACGCCGGCGGACAGGTCGTGGCGCCGGGCTTTGTCGACATCCACACGCACTACGATGCCCAGGTGTTGTGGGATCCCATGCTCACGATTTCGCCCTGGCACGGGGTGACGACGGTGGTGGTGGGGAATTGCGGCTTCGGCATCGCGCCGACCCGGCCCGAGCATCGTGGCCTGATCCTGCGCACGCTGGAGCGGGTCGAGGCCATGAGTCTCGCGGCATTGGAGGCGGGCATCGGCCCCGACTGGCCGTTCGTCACTTTCCCGGAATACATGGACGCGGTGGCCGCGCGGCCGCTCGGCATCAATGTCGCGGTCATGCTGGGCCACACGCCGCTGCGCCTGTCGGTGATGGGCGAGGAGGCGACCGAGCGGGCCGCACGGCCCGACGAGATCGCCACCATGAAGAGGGTGGCCGCCGAGGCCATGAATGTCGGCGCCGTGGGCTTCGCCACCTCGGTGTCGAAGGTCCATATCGGTTATGGCGGTCGTCCGGTGCCGAGCCGGCTCGCGGGCTTCGACGAGATGCTGGAGATCGCCGACGCCGTCGGCCGGTCGGGCCACGGCATCATCCAGTACAATGTCGGTCGCGATCCGCGCTGGGAGGAATACGAGGCGCTGCACGCCAAGTCCGGCCGCCCGCTGGTCTGGACGGCGCTGCTGGCGGGTTCGCTCGGGCCGAATTCGCACCGTCCGCAGCTTGCCAAAGCCGGCGAGCAGGTCGCGCGCGGCCTGCCGATCTACCCGCAGGGCGCCTGCCGGCCGATCCAGATCGAGTTCGACTTCCACTCGCCCGTGGTGTTCGACACCTGGGCCTCGTTCGCCGCGGCGCGCGAGGCATCCGACGACGCCGCGCGGCGCGAGGTCTATGCCGACCCGGCTTTCCGGGCGCGGGTGAAGCGCCAGGCCGACGGGCGAGGGCCCGACGATGCGACGTTCATGGGCAAGGAATTGGAGGGCGACACGCGGCGCGCCACCTTCCGCAGCTACATCATCGCCCATACCAAGGATCCGTCGATGAAGGAGCGCGCGCTCGTCGACGTCGCCAAGGAGCGCGGCAAGCACGCCGTCGACCTGATGTTGGACCTGGCGCTGGAGGATCTCGACACCCGCATGCGCGCCTCGCTGCTCAACTTCGTCGAGGACGAGGTGCGCGAGATCATCAAGGACCCCAATGTCGTGATCGGCCTGGGCGACGGCGGTGCCCATCTCAGTCAGCTCTGCGACGCCTGCTATTCGACTCATCTGCTTGGCCACTGGGTTCGCGAGGACGGCGCGCTGTCGCTCGAACAGGCGGTGCATCGCCTGACCGGCGCGACCGCGGCGCTGTTTGGCCTCACCGACCGTGGTCGGCTGGCCGTCGGCCTGCCGGCCGACGTCGTGGTCTTCGATCCGGCGACAGTCGGGGCCTCGCCGCTCGAGCGGGTCAACGACCTGCCGGCGGGCGCCGACCGCCTGATCGCCCATCCACGCGGCATCCAGACCGTCATCGTCAACGGCAGGCCGCTGCCGCCGCCGGGACAAGTGCCGGACAGGCCGAGCGGACGGCTGTTGCGCCAGCGTCGGCAGGCGTAGGATCGAGCAACGTCTCCAGAGGTCGGCCGCTTGATACGGGAACTGACCGAGCGGCTCAGCGAAGCCGGCGGACATCAGGCCTGTCGGCGGATTGGTTCGCGCGCGGGGCGGCTCCGACGCAGTCTGCGGGTGAATCTGCGCAATAGCCGGTAGCCGGAAATCGCTCCGGGTTCGCCGCCCAGAAAGACTTCGCCGATCGTCCGGAATGTCATGCCCGTGGTGCCGGAGGCGAACAGCCCTGAGGCTGGATTCGCCGCTCTTGTGTTCCGCAGATGAACTCTTTGTATAGAGCCAGAACGTTCCGCTCTACCCATCAGGCGCGATGGTCTGCGCTCCGACATGCAGGTTCTGGTCGGGTGAGGAGCGCAAGATGGCCGACGTTATTTTCAGGGACGATTTCTCAGGCAATGGCCCCATCGATGAAAGCGTCTGGAGGTTCAACAAGTACGACGCCGGCGGATTCTACGGCAACACGCTTGCCCGGCAATCCCTGCCCAGCGCGTCGGACGGCTACATGCATCTCCTCTTCAGCCTCTTCAATCCTACCTGGAGGGAAGGCGGTCCCAACGCGATCCCGACTTTCCTGGGATCGGAGGCAATCACTCAGCGTCTGTTCGATGTGGCCAAGGACGGGCCGATCGCATTCGAAGCGAGCTTGCGCTACGTCCAGAATCAACCTGGCATCATTGGTGGCTTCTTTACCTACGGCTTCCCGCAAGGCGACCCGGACAAGCACGACGAAATCGACTTCGAGGCAATGTCGAATTTCTACGATCAGATTCAGACCAACATTTATCACAATGAACCGGGTGGGGATGGTCACTGGGAATCGAAGCCACTGCCGTCAGGCACTTTGGGAGATTTCCATACCTATCGCATCGAGTGGCGCGCCGACTCCGTCAAGTGGTTTGTGGATGGTGTCTTCAACCGAGAAGTGACGGCAAAGGAGCTCGTCCCGGATCAACCGATGTCGCTGCACTTGAACATCTGGTCGGGATTCCCAAGCTGGAGGACGAGCAGCGATCAAACGCAGCCGGTTCCAACCGCGCAAGGAGACAAGACATACACGCTTGATGTCGATTGGGTACAGGTAGAAAAAATCTCCAACGTGAAGGGCAGCGATGCCTCCGAAACGCTGATGGGAACGGCCGAGAACGACTTCATCGAGGGCTTCGGCGGAAACGACAGTATTTACGGAGGTGAGGGCCACGATACGGCATCATTCCTAAGCGCTCCTTCGAACGCTCATACCCTTATCGCGGGAAAAGATTTCGTTGCAGTGACGGACAGACTTGGCGGCCTGGATTTTCTGTCAGGCATTGAAAGCATTCGGTTTTCAGACCAGGCGATCGATACCACCACTCTCGGCAAAGCGACCTTGGCTTCTGACAACGACTTTGCAGCGTTGACGGATCTGTATGCGGCATCGCTTGATCGCGCTCCGGATGCCATGGGTCTCGCCTACTGGGCGAGCCGCATGGTCGATGGCATGAGTCTTCAGGAGATTGCCAAAAGCTTCTTTGCTCAAGCTGAGACCCAGCTCGAATTCGCAAATGCCAAGACGGCCACGGCGTTCGTTACACAAGCCTATCAGAACGTGTTGGAGAGAGCGCCGGATGCTCAAGGTCTCGAGTATTGGGTCAACGAGCTTGAGAACGGGCACGTTGGCAAGGACGACTTCTTGCTGAGCTTTATCGGTGGCGCCCGTGCACAGAGCGGCAGCCTGCTCGATGCGCAAACCCTTGCCAATAAGACTGCAGTAGGCCTGGATTTCGCCGTTCGCGAGGGCCTTAACGATGTGGCTTGGGCTCGAGCGGTAATGGACAAGGCTGACGGGTCGCCCGGCGGTATGGCCGCAGCTTTGCAGTTGATCGATGAGTATGCCGAGGCAGCTGCGGCGACCGGCACGTCACAATTGGTACTGCAGCTGGTTGGGGTTTCTCTGGAAGGAATGCCGCTGACTGAGACGTAAACGATTCTCTATTCAAGCCAGCATGGCTGGCCGCGCGAGCTTCGGCCGGGAGACGCGGACATTCGCCATCAAGCCACGCGCGCGCCGCTTCATCACGATGATGTCTTTCGGTAAGCCAGGTCGGGCGGCAGAGCTGTCGAGCGGCGGCACCTGCCGCCGCGGCTGGTCCAGCATGAACTGCGGCCATGGCATACCTATTGCTCTATCCTTCGTATGCTCCGTGACGTTCGACTCGGGAAGGAGACCGTTCGTGACTGCTTGGTCCTATGATCTGGTTCTAAGAGGCGGCCGCGTCATCGATCCCGCGCAAGCGCTCGACGGCATCATGGACGTCGCTGTCAAAGGCGCGCGCGTCGCCGCCATTGGCAAGAATCTGTCAGGCTCGGCCGGCGAATCGGTCGACGTGCGCGGCAAGCTCGTGCTGCCCGGCCTGATCGACACACACGCTCACGTCTATCGTCATGTCAGCGGCCGCTTCGGCCTCGATGCCGACATGGTCGGCGTCCGCTCCGGCGTGACAACGGTGGTCGATCAGGGTGGTCCGTCGGTCCTTACATTCCCGGGCTTCCGTGAGTACGTCGTCAACCCGGCGGCGACGCGTGTGCTGGCGTTCATCTCCGCCTACATGGTGGGCGGCCTGGAGGGTCATTACTACCCCGAGCTTTATCGTCCCGACTGCATCGCCGTCGACGACACGATCCGCTCCGGCCGCGAAAATGCCGACCTGGTGCGCGGCGTGAAGGGCCACGCCGAGATCGGCGGTTTCACGCGCTGGGGCGACGAGGCGATGCGGCGGGCAGCGAAGATCGGCCGCGGCCTCGACCTGCCTCTCTACATCCATTTCGGGCAGCTCTGGGCGCTGCCGGACGGCAAGGAAGCCTACGACGCCGACGCCATCCTACCCGCCATGCTGGAGATCCTCCGGCCCGGCGACATCCTCGCCCATCCCTTCACGCGCCATCCCGGCGGCTTCGTCGGTCGCAACGGCAAGCTGCATGCCGTCATCCGCGAGGCGCTGGCACGCGGACTCAAGACCGATGTCGGTCACGGCTCGCACTTCTCGTTCAAGATGGCGCAGCGCGTACTCGAGGCCGGTATCCTGCCCGACACGCTGGGCGCCGACATGCACGGCTACAACACCACGATGCCCAAGCCGCGCGGTACGCCCAGCGAGCACCCCGACAAGGACGAGATGCACCTGTTCGCCGGCGCGCAGAATTTCTCACTGACCTCGGCCATGACCAGCATGCTGGCGCTCGGCCTCACGCTCGAACAGGTGGTCCCGATGGTCACGAGCAACTGCGCGGCCATGCTCGGCATGCAGGACGAAGTTGGCACGCTGAAGTCGGGCGTCGACGCCGACATCTCCGTGCTCGACGACGTGTCCGGCCGCTTCGTGCTCGAGGACAATGAGGGTACCCAGGTCACGACCGAGCGCATGCTGCGGCCGGCCTTCTGCCTGCGCGCCGGCAAGCGCTTCGACGCTGACTCGCCAATCCTGCCGAAGGAGCTGCTGGCCGCCGCCTGACAGGCGCCTGTCGCTCGCTTGCCGAATCAAGATTTCGGCAGCTCGTGCCGCACCAGCGAACGCAGTGCTTCGATGTTGCTGCGGTAGATTGCCTGATCTTCGGGATGATCGGACGCTTGCAGCAGCTCGAGATCGCGGCGCAGCTGGTCGATGCGGCTGACAGCAGCCTCGCGCTTCAACCGATCGACTTTGGCCTTGAGCTCGGCGATTTCGACATAGGCTTCGTTCCTTTTGCTGTCGGGCTGGGCCTTGGCCAACTCGTTCACCGCATCGAGCAGCTTGCCGATCTGCCGGCCGTAGCTCTCATGCGCAAGAATCGCCTGTTCGGTCTGCGGGGCGCTCGAATTCTGCTCGTTGATAGTGACGTTGCCGAAGGTCCAGCCGGAATTGATCGATTGCCAAAGTTCCTTCGGCGCGAGTGCGGCCATCGTCCACGGCCGCCACAAGTTAACCCAGAATTCGAAGCCGGCAGGGGCGTTCATCGTAACAAAACCTCGGGAGGAGTCGCGATCAGCCAATGTTGCAATACACGATTGGGAGCAAATCCTCCAGCATAGGCGGCTCGAGTTGTGGGTGAAGTGCCGGGATATCGCGGCCTTCACGTTCTCGACTTTGCTTGGGAAGCCGATCGCGCTTCCAGATGGCGCAATTCGACCCGGATGCGCAGGTCAGTGCAACTGACTCTGCGACCCTCGCTGCTCAAGATTGCCTTTCGCGCATCTGGCATTGCCTGCGCCAATGGCAGATTCTGGCCGTTGAGGCCTCAAGCGGCGCTTGACGAGGCTATCCTTGCCGACTAGGTGTGCGCCGATCAGTGTTCGACGAACATCGATGATCATATCTATCGATTTCACACCTGAATCCTCAGGAGGGGTCCAATGGATCCTACCGCAATAGCCTGGCCGACCAGATGACCGGCAAAGAGATGGCCAACCTGCTCGACGGCGGACCCGGGCAGGACGTGATGGCCGGCTTCGGTGGCAACGACACCTGCGTGGTCGACGACCAGGCAGGCGTCGTCGACGAGGTGGCGGGCGGCGGTACCGACCTGGTGATCTCCCCGGTACTCCTGTTCACCCTACCTGCTGATCGGGAGCGATATGGTAAGGTACTCGGCAACGTGATCCCTCGCGCTCTTTGGCGGGAGCAACCGCGACGATGATGGAATTGCTGTTGCGGACAGCCGCCTTCGTCATTGGCCTGTCGCTGGTACTCATATTTCTTCAGTCCGTTTTGCGCGTTGCGGTGGTCAATCGCCAGCGGGGCGACCGGTTGGCCCTTGTCGTCGGCCATTTCGCCTACTCGCTTATTGCACGCGCGGCGGCGCGAAGGCACACCTACGATCGCATTCAGGATGCCTTGGCTTGGGTTCTCCCGCTCTATGTCCTCCTGCTGATCACC
Organism: uncultured Rhodospirillales bacterium; assembly: GCA_902825855.1. GTDB lineage: Bacteria > Pseudomonadota > Alphaproteobacteria > Reyranellales > Reyranellaceae > Reyranella. The sequence continues at coordinate 38,706 of CADECW010000065.1, forward strand.
ACCTGGTTTCTGTTGGTTCAGGCAGGGTTCTCCCTGATGATCTGGTCTTTGCAGGCTGAGCGGAGCCTTTTGCAGGCCATCATTGCAAGCGGTTCGGCCCTCAGCACGCTGGGCTTTCTCACCCCACCTGATCTTTCCGGCCAACTATTGGCAATACCCGAAGGCGCACTCGGGCTTGGAATCGTCGTCTTCTTTTTCACTTTCATCCCAGGCTATCAGACTACAATCCAGACTCGCGAAATCAAAGTGGCGTGGCTCTATGCCCGCGCCGGTATCGCTCCATCGGGCTTAAGCCTCGTCGAGTGGCTGCAGCGTTCGGGCAAGCCCGACGACATGACGGCCATCTGGGAAGAGTGGGAGGCGTGGTTTCGATTGTTGATCGAAACCCATGCCCTTGCACCAGTCTTGACCGTGGTGCCTTCCGTTCACCGAGGGCAAAGCTGGCTGGTTGCCGCCGCGTCAATTCTCGACGCTGCTTCATTCTCAGTTTCAGCCTTGAATGCCAGAGACGGCGCTTCGGCTCGCTTGTGTCACGTCACCGGTGTAAACGCGTTGAAATTGATTGCAGCGCAGCGCCGTACTACGCCAACGCGCCCTGTAGCTGCCATGGCCACCGAGCCTTTGCGCCGCGCTGCCTTCGACGCATTCCTACACCAAATTTCCACGCTCGGGGCACCTGTCAAATCTGACACGAATTCTGCTTGGCGTTCCTTCGTTGCGCTACGCCGCGAATATGAAGATTCTCTTTCGCAGTTGGCTGCGCAACTGCTCATTCCCTTGGACAACGGCGTGCTGCTTCCAGTGGTAGATTGAACACAAAACTTGGGAAACAATCTCGATTCTCTGGTAACGGCAAGCCTGCTAGCCGGTAGTGATCCTGCAGGCTATCAGGGCATCAGCCAACTCTAGCCTGTTTTCAGACACTTGCACCGGCTCCTTTGAATGCCCGGCCGAAGGTAACAGCGATGCTGAGCAGCAGGTCGACGAAGTCCAGTACGAACGGGACGCCGGTAAGCAGCGTGTCGTGGCTGAGCACCGTGGCGAAATCGATCGGGGTGACTGGATGCAGGCCTTCGATTGCCTCGATCCTGGCGCAGACCGCCTTGGCCAGGACGGCATAGCCGATGGCGGTAGGGTGCAGGTTGTCGAGGCCGTAAAGCCCGCCAACGTGACTGAGGCTCTGCAGCGGCCGGTTGTTGTACCGCTTGCCGTTGATCGAGATCCTGTTTTCCGCGCTCTCGCGAAAGTGCTTGTCATCGTGGATCTCCATCAGGCCGTAGATATCGACGAAATGAAGTCCGCCTGCTGTCGCGAACATCTGCGAAAGGTCGTCGCGAATACGCGAGTTGAGATCCTTGGCCGATTCGTCGACTGCCTTCATGTCGGTGCCGCTCAGACTGCCGGGCGGGGCTAGCTGGCTGAAATACTCGACGAAATAGTCCGAGCCGGTCGGCAGCTTGAACGGGTTACCCCTCGGCATCAGGTTGGCCACGCAACTCGGCTTGGGCAGCAGGTTGAAGTAGATGTTGTCGACTTGCCCCGCCTGCTTCATCTGCAGCAACTGCAGACCGAGGCCGTGCATGTCGGTGGCGATCTTGTCGGGGTTGAAGCCAGCCTTGTTGGCCAGCAAACAAATCTCCCAGATGCCGTCGTTGATCCCGATATTGACCAATAGGCGCTTGGGCTTGCGCGCCGCCACGTTTTGCAAAGGCGTTCTGGTGGCCCATTCACTATGAGGATCGTTCGACGGATTGAGGAGGAAGCTTACATTGATGGATTCATACAGTTCGACAAGTGCCGCAAAGTCTATTCCGTTGGCCTGCCGTAACTGTCCAATCAAGACGTCAATATTGGGAAAACTGTCGCTGTAGGTGAGGAAGCTCTGGTCATTGATGGTCGTCTGCGCGATAGCGACATTGTCGAAGCCGTCATCGGTCGACCAGCGGCCCTGACTGAGCCAGGCCTGCGCGTTGGCCAGGACCGCGGTCTTGAGCCTGCCAGGACTAAACTGACCAGCCCGGACCATACGTTCAAGGTCGAAGAGTACGTCGAATGGATAGGCGGGCACCTTGAACGGCCAGCCAAAGGCCGCGGCGACCTGGGCCGGTACGGACAGGCGCGCCAGCTCGGCGTTTGTCGTAAGCGAACGCGTGCCATTATAGATGGAATCACCAATGGCCATCAGCTCCGGGCGATCGGGCATTTCGGTCTCCCCCTATCAGGAGAAAGACTTTCAGAAGCCGCAGGGTTTTTCAAATGTGCGCCCGCTCATTTCGGCGCCGCTGCACCCGATTCGTATGTTTCGCGAAGAGCAATGGCGCCGTCTCCGGCTGTCGCGGGTGTCGGATGCCATGTCTCCACGTGTTGCATATTTGGCACTTCTTTTCCTCTACCTACGCGGGCGCGGGTTCAGACTTTTTCTTGCCACATCCGGAGGACAAAAGGGAGTTCGTCTATCGCGTTGGTTGCTATTTGCCTTCGGCTTTGGAAATGAGGAGCAAACCAATGACCCGGTTTTTGGACGAGCTGCAATGCGGGACACCACTCGACCGAGATTCACGAAATCGCAAAGATGTCATCAAGGTGCAGGATTGGTTACGTCTCAATGGCTTCGGCGTTGGCAATTCTGGTTCCGATGGTGACTTTGGTGGTGATACGGTCAAGGCTGTTCAAGCCTACCAGCGGGCTCACAACCTGCCGGTGAGCGGAGTGGTCGATGGCGCTATGTGGGCCAACTTGGTAGAGCCACTCAAACGTGCGATGGGCTTCCAGCCGTCGTCGCGGAACTTCGGTGATGCAGTCGTCGAAGTGGCGAAAGCGCACTTGGCTGAGCATCCAGTGGAACTCGATTCCAATCGCGATGGTTGGGTTCGCACGTACTGCCGCGGTTCCGATGGTGATGCTTTTGCTTGGTGCCAAGGTTTTGCCAGCACCATCTGGGATCAAGCCGGTGAGTTTACCGGTGTCGCACCACCAATCGACCTGATGATTTTGGACGAACGCGCCCAGCGCAAACTATGGTGTCTGTTTGTTCCCACCATGGTCAATCAGGCCAAGAAACAGGGCCGCTTCCTATCCAGTGAGCAGGCGCAGGCTAACCCGGGCCGCATTACCAAGGGCAGCATGTTTTACGTCAAAGGAGGTGCGGTCGGGTTTCAGCATGTCGGTCTCGTCACCGATGTCAGTGGCAGAAGTATCATGACCATCGAGGGCAACACCAATGCCGCAGGTTCCAGCAACGGCTTCGAGGTGGCCGCCCGCGTGCGTACAATCGCAGGCAACGACTTCGGTCTCTGCTGAGACATGTCACTTCTGCAGGGGTGGTCGTATGGATGGTGGCCCCGAAAACGCTATGTCCGGGTGATCCAACGTTCAGGTGCGGCTCACCTCATCTCCCATAGAGCGCGCTCCGCAGCGGACCGATCGCTGCTCGAGTCTCCTGGCAGTCCTGTCGCGAGCGCTGGCTTGCTCCAAGTTATGGCTGGGCGCGTGTCATTTCCGAAACCCTAGTGCGAAACGAGTAGACTAG